>CALIBA010000186.1 GCA_938045435.1 uncultured Selenomonas sp. | reverse complement strand
TAGGCAGCGGCAACGGGGGAGAGGGTGCGTCCCTTAGCCCCGCAGACATGCGCAAGCGTCTCCCCGAGCGGCAGGCCCAGTGCCGCACCGGCGGGGCTGACGTGCTTAAACGAGGCTGCTGCGGGCAGGTTCGACATCTCCTTTAACTCGCGCACGAGCTGCCAGCTGTTCAGTGCATCGAGCAGGTTGATGTAGCCCGGTCTGCCGTTGAGGACGGTGAAGGGAAGCCCTCCCTTCGCATAGACGCGCGCGGGCGTCTGGTTCGGGTTGCAGCCGTATTTGAGGGTGAGTTCGGTCATTTTGCGTACTCCTTTTCTGCCTGCCTGAATCCTTTGTCCACCCTATTATAATGGCGCGGGGGGAGATTTTCAACTGCGCAGGAAATGGGATTCAACAACAGCGATGACAGCAAAGTTCAAAACATACTGTATTTTTCTTTAGAGAATGATTATAATAGAGGAAGAAAGAGAGGAGGGATCTCCTATGATGCCGCGGCTCGGTCATATTGCATTTCTCAATGTCCTGCCGCTGACCTATGCTCTCGCGCATGGGGCAGCGGCGGGGATTACCGTCCTGCGTGCGACGCCTGCGCAGCTCAATGATGCACTTACGGCACAGGTGGTGGATGTGTCGGGGGTCTCGTCGATTGCATATGCAGCACATGCGGATGAGCTGCTCCTCATGCCGTCTGCCTGTATCGCCTCAGATGGCGATGTGCGCAGTGTCCTTCTCGTCAGCCGCGTACCTGCAGAGCAGATTGGCACGCAGCGCGTGCTGCTGTCAGATAAATCCGCGACATCTCATGCTCTGCTGAAGATCATCCTGCGCCGTGTCTACCACGCCGCACCCATTTACGAGACGCGTGCGCTCACTCCTGAGGACCCCGTACCGGCGGGGGCTGCCGCCGCGCTCATCATCGGGGACGATGCGCTCTGGCTCTATCATCATCCGCCAAAGGGCTGTCATGTCTACGATCTCGCGCAGGCATGGAAAAGTCTTACGGGCATGCGGATGGTCTTTGGCGTCTGGGCGACGACGCGCAGATTTGCCGCGGCGCATCCGCGTACCTTGCAGGATGTGCACGCGCGGATTGCGGGTGCCTTTCACGCATGGGCGCATGTGAAAGAGGATGCCATCGGTGCGGTGCTGAAAGAGGGACGGTTCACGCGGGCAGAGCTTTTGGCGTATCTCGGCAGTGCGGTTGTGTGGCAGTTGGATGAGGAGACGCTTGCGGGGCTGCGGCTCTTTTATCGGTATGCGGCCGAGGACGGGCTGATCCCTGCGGTGCCACAGCTTTCTATCGCACCTGTTTGACGGTATTTCTGCCTTTATGGTAAAATGAACAGCAGAAGAGAGATGTTTGGTAAGGAAGGGAGCGCGGGATATGATGAGACGGATGTGGAAGGTTCTTTTGGCAGCACGCGGGCTGCTGTGGGTCGTGCGTCATGTGCGGCAAGGGCAGCATTTTCGGCGCAGTCTTTCAATCGGTGCGGTGCTTGCCGCGATGGCGCCCATTGCCGTACATGCGCCCGCAGAGGCGGCATATCTGCGCGTGGAAGAAGGAACGCGCGGTGCTCCGGTGCGCCATGTGCAGGAGCTGCTGATTGCGGCGGGGTATTTGGAGGGGGCTGCGGACGGCATCGCAGGACCACTGACGCGCGCGGCGATTGAGCGCTGCCAAGAGGAACATATGCTCGTCGTCGATGGCATCTGCGGCGCAGCGACCTATCTCGTGCTCTCGGGCGGAGTGCCCTATGACCCCGCGTCACTTGGCATCGAGGAGGAGGTCTATGCGTTCCCCGTGAGCGGGCATGCGCCGCTCGCGAGCCGCGGACAGGGGCGCTCGCTTTATGTGTCGGCGACGGCGTACAGCGCGTTTGACCCAGGGAATACGAACCGCACGGCGATGGGGACGCTCCTGCGCCGCGGTGTGATCGCGGTGGATCCTGCGGTCATCCCGCTCGGCACACGCGTCTTTATCCCAGGCTATGGCGAGGCGATTGCAGAGGACGTCGGCGGTGCGATTCGGGGCAACCGGATTGACATTGCATTTGAAAGCCACGAGGAAGCGCTGTCCTTTGGACGGCAGGATCTTGAAATTTTTGTTATGGAGTAGTGCAGCTGAATGAATCTATCGACCGAGCGGGTCAATGAGCTGATCCGTTTTGCGGCAGCGGCAGGTGCGTATTTTCTCACGATGACCGCTGTTTATATCAATATGGGTGAGAATATGGGCGCGGAGTATTTTTTGCCGGCGCTCATCCCCGTGCTTGCAGCGCTCGTCCTACTCCAATATGGAACGGGGGTACCGCTTTTTTCGCGGGGGATGCTCGGGGCGATGGTTCCGGGGCTGCTGTGGTGCGTGACCTTTCCGCTCCTCTACGCATGGACTTATGAAAAGGACTGGTTTCGCTCGCTGATTTATTATGATTTTCTGATCGGCACGTCGCAGATGATCGTACTCGCGGCGCTCGGCGGGGTGTTTTTTCACCTCGGGCACAGGCGGCTGACGGCGCTGCTGCTCGCCGTGCTTGCCTTTTTGACGGCACTCATCCCGCTCACGCAGATTGCCTACTATATGACAGTCTGGCATGCACTCAGCCCGGCGTCGCTGATGGCGCTCTATCTGACGAACTGGCACGAGGCGATGGACTACATCGAGTCAACGGTGGGCATTTTGCCCGCAGCGCTGATTGTCTTTTTGCTGTTGCTGCTCGTGTATGGCACCTATCGGAGTTTTCTCGTGCTCGCGCAGCGCATCCATCCGACGGCAGAAGGATCGCGCATGGGCGCACTCGTACTCGTTAGCCTCGCAGCGGCGGCTGTGCATATCGTCCTTATCCCGGAGTGCTCCATCGCAGGGCTTTATAAGGACGTGACGACCTACGTCGAGGAAACGCAGTCATACAGTCTTAATCAAGACGAGCGGTATGCGTCGCTCATCATTGATACAGAGAATACGCTTGCGACGCGTGCGCCGGGCACGGTGATTTTCGTCATCGGTGAGTCTGCCTCGCGTGATTATATGCACTTCTATACGCCGGCGTTTCCCTACGAGAATACGCCGTGGCTAGAATACATGGCAGCACGCGAGGGATTCTTCATCTATCAGAATACGTATGCAGCGTGGACACAGACGGTGCCGGTTTTAGAGCGTGCGCTCACAGAAAAGAGCCAGTATAACGACAAGGAGTTTTTCGAGTCGGCCTCCATCATCGATGTGGCGCGGAAAATCGGCTACAAGACGTATTGGTTCAGCAATCAGGGGCGCTACGGACAGTTTGACAGTGCGATTACAATGGTTGCAAAGACGGCAGATATGGCAGAGTGGACGGACGACTCCTATACCTTTACGACGAAGTATGATGAGAGTCTGCTGCCGTATCTGACGCGCATTGATCCGAATGCCAACAACTTCATCGTGCTGCATCTGATGGGCAGCCACATCTACTATAACAACCGCTATCCCGATGCGTGGGCGAAGTTCGCCTCGGCGGAGGGGGATTCGACAATGACGAGTGCGCCGTCCTACGCGAACAGCATTCTCTACACCGACCATATCCTCTCTGAGATATTTAACTATGCAGAGAAGAATCTCAATCTAAGAGCGATGGTCTATTTCTCCGACCACGGAGAAAATCTCAAGATCTCGCACAATCCAGATGTATTCCGTTTTGATATGGTGCGCATTCCATTTTTTATCTATCTCTCTCCGGCATACCGCGCCGCGATGCCGCGCCGCACGGAGATGCTCGCCGCGCACAGGGAGACGTATTTTACCAATGATATGATGTACGACACGGTTTGTGGGCTGCTTGGAGCGCCCTCGAACCGCTACGACCCTCGGCAGGATTTTTCAAGCCCCACCTATGGCTTTACGCGCGAGACGCTAACGACGATGCTCGGCACGCACAGCCTCACAGAGGACGTTGCGCCGCCCGTGTATGCAGCGGACGCGGCGGATGCGGGCGGCGCTGCGCAGTAAGCAACATTCACATATATGTCAAAGAGCCGCAGCTTCATACGTTCAGGAGGAGGATCCATCATGCACTTCTACTGTGAGCGATGCAAAAAGGAATACCCCGTCGCAACGCATTCCTATGCGTGTGGATGCGGCGGTCTTTTTCACCTGTACCAAACGGAGATGGACGAAGATAGTCCCCACATGGCGATAACGCTCGGGGAGACGATGACACCGCTTTTGCCGCTGTCGATTGACGGACTGCGCTTTTATCTTAAAATGGAGGATCGTCAGCCGACCGGCTCCTTTAAGGACCGTGGGGCGAAGCGTCTCATTGGAGAGCTTTCCTATCTTGGGATAGAGCGCGTTGTGATCGACTCCTCGGGCAATGCCGGCGCCGCCGTTGCCGCCTATGCAGCGGCTGCGGGCATCGCGTGCCGGGTCTATGTGCCGGATGACATATCCGCAGAGCGGGTTAAGCAGATCACTGCGTATGGCGCTGATGTCGTGCGTGTGCCGAACGGACGGATGAACGCGGGCAGCGTGGCGCGTGCGGAGCTGGGCAGTGATTACTATGCCTCCCATGTCTACAATCCGCTCTTTGCCGACGGCGTGGGCGGGATGGCACATGAGATCTATGAGCAGCTCGGCGGTGCGGTGCCCGAATATATTTTTGTTCCCGTCGGCAACGGTTCTCTCCTTCTGGGGCTGTATCATGGCTTTGCAAAACTCGGACGGCTGCCGCATTTCGTTGCCGTGCAGAGTACAAAATGTGCGCCCGTCGTGGAGGCGTTCCACTACCTGCCTGAGACACCGCGCAAAAACACCATCGCAGAGTCCATTCGTGTCAGTGCGCCGCCGCGCTTGGATGAACTGTGCACGGTGCTGCAAAGGAGCAGGGGCGATGCGATTGCCGTCGAGGACAGCGAGATCCTTAAGGCGGCAAAGCAGCTCAACAGACGTGGGCTCTATGCAGAGCTGACAGCGGCAGCAGCACTTGCGGGGGCGCGCAGTTTCTTTGCAGATGGGATGCCGGACAATTACCGCGTCATCCTCCCCGTGCCCGGCAGCGGGCTGAAGCGGTAGCATCATGCTGCATGCCATCATCGACATTGGGTCGAACACCATCCGCATGGCGATCTACCAGATCGAGGGCAGGACGTTTGACCTCCTCATGAAGCGCAAGCATACCGTCGGGCTTGCAGGCTATTTGGAGAAGGGGCATCTCGTCCGTGACGGCATCGAGAAAATGGTCAAAATCTTGCGCGGCTTTACGGATCTGATTGAGGCACTTCACATCAGCCGTGTTCATACCTTTGCAACGGCGGCACTGCGTACGGCAGCGAACAGCAGCGCCGTCCTGCAAGAGGTGCAGCGGCGTACGGGCGTCCATATCCGGATCATCACGGGTGATGAGGAAGCTGCCTACGACTTTATCGGTGCGACGCAAAGCATCGTGCATGCGGACGGGATTCTCGTGGATATTGGCGGCGGCAGTACGGAGATCGTTTCCTTTGCCGCACACCAGATGCAGGGCAGATGGAGCCTGCCCCTCGGCTCGCTCGCCATGCGCAGCGGACGCGTGGCGGGGCTGCTTCCGACGGCAGGCGAGTGTGCCGTCCTCAGGGATGAGGTGCGCCGCATACTGGGGACTGTGCCTGCGGTGTGCGCACTGCGCGCACGGCATATGATCGGCATGGGCGGGATTCTCAGCAGTGCGAGCCGGATGCACGGTCTTCTCTATCCGAGCGATGCGCCGTATATTTTGCGTGCGGCGCATCTGCCGGATATGATCCGGATGTTTTGCGGCGGTGTCCCCCTTGACGAGGAGCGCACGGCCATTCTTCTGCGCAGTGCCCCGGATCGCCTCCACAATATCATCCCCGGTATGCTCATCATGAGCGTCCTCGCTGAGACTTTTGCCGCCGAAGACATCGCGTACAGTGACTCTGGTGTCCGGGAGGGGTATATCTGGAAGGAAATCATCGGGGCGGGCGGCAGATGACTGCCGCAGCACATCCTAAAAGCTGCGGGCGCGCATCGGGAGCGGCATCATGTCAGCAATAGCAAAAGAGCGATGAATACGTATTCATCGCTCTTTTGCTATTGCTATGGCGTTTTAGTTTTCCGGATTCTCACCCATCCACTCCTCGGAGAAGATGGGGCTGTCCTTGACAAGGGCGATGATTTCATCGCGTGCTTTTGCGATTTCCTCGGGGGAGAGGGACTGCGTCAGCGGCTTTGCCAGCAACATACCGAGATATGCCATATCCTCCTCTTTGAGCGAGCGCGTTGTCGGGTTGAATGCCGAAAGGCGCAGTGCGTGGAGGAAAAGGCCCGGGTTCATGGTCGGCACATTTTCCCGTTTGACGCGGACGCTCATATAGCTGATGGCGTTCGTCGCCTCCACGATGTCTACATTGCCCGCCGAGGAGGCGAGCACGAGGTGTGTATCGGTGCCGCCGCACAGCACCGAGGCACCGTGGTCGCGGAGGGCGCGGGCAAGCACCTCTGCGTTCTTTAGTACCTGTTCGCCGTAGCGGCGGAAGTTCTCGCTCGTCGCTTCACGCAGGACGACGCCAAGGGCTGCGAGGTGATTCATATGGAGCGCGGCACGGCCGGTATTGACGACGGTCGCGTCCATGCGTGCCGCGATCTCGTTTTTACAGAGCAGGATGGCGCCGTCCGGCCCGCGCAGGGAACCGCCTGTGGAGAATGTCACAACGTCGGCGAGCATCACGGGCGAGGGGAGCAGCCCGGCGGCGATGAGCCCGACGGTCTGGCTGATGTCTACCCAGAGATAGGCATCAACGGATTGGGCAATCTCTGAGAGAATGCGGTAGTCGATTGTGCGCGGGAAGCTGACCGGAGAGAAGATGATGATGCGCGGACGTATGCGCTCTGCATGTGCGCGTATCTCGCCCCAGTCAATCTGTTGTGTTGCAGGATCGATGCCATAGTTTTCAAAGACATAGGACAGTCCCGAGATGTGTTCTTGTTTGCGCAGGTTGAACGAAAGTACGCAGTCCCCCGGTTGGAGCAGGGCGTGAAAAACCACGCGCGAGGCGGCGGCGATGTTGCCGAGGCGAACGATGGCGTGGTCGCAGCCGAATACCTCTTTGGTGCGCTCCTGCACGATGGACTCAAGATGCAGCCCGCCGGTCGCGGTCTCGTCATGTCGGTCATAGACGCAGTTCGTGAGGATGCTCCCCTCCAGATACGCCGCAAACGGCGACATCGCGTTGACACTCGGCACGAGGGAGAGCGTGTAGCGCTGACGCTGTTTTTCCTCTTGCAGGAACGCGTAGATCTCCGGGTCAAAGGCTTCGAGGCGGCTGAGCAAAAGTTTTTTTTCCATGGGCTGTTCTCCTTATGCTGATAACGTTGATCCGCGATATGCCGCAGATGGGACGCAAGGCGTTTTCCGGGCAAACGGTATGCGGGCACCGTGTACATGGTGCGTCCGCTTCCTTATGTTAAGGATAGTATATCACAAAATGCTGTGATTTGGTGATGCGATGCATCAATTTTTCTGAAAAATAGGGTCTTTCATAATGCGCAGAAAATGCGGGGCATACTGCACAAAGCCCTCCGGCAGAGGAGACTCCGCCAGAGGGCTTTGTGGTTGCGTGCATTTCCAAGCATGGAAAGTGCATCATGCAGCTGTCCGTATTTTTTGTGTCGTTGTCTTAGGGAGCTGCTGATAAATTCAGCGTTCGGCGCTTGACGCATCTTTTGCCTGTACTTCGGTGGAAAATCCGTCATAGAGCATCGCTCTGTAGCCGGTTTTCCGCCTTGTTCGGATGAAAAAATCTACGCCAATCTGACGAGCTTCATTTTCAGTGATTCCTTAGAACGGCCATACCAGCGGAATGACAACCGCGCACAAAATCATAGAGAGAATGGCAAGAGGTACGCCGACCTTGACGTAGTCCATAAAGCGGAACTGTCCGGGGCCAAGCACGAGGGTGTTCGGCGGGGTCGCGACCGGCGTCGTAAATGCGCAGGATGCGGCAATGCCGATTGCCATGATGACCGGATAGGGGGAAGCGCCGATGGACTGTGCAATCGAGATACCGATTGGGGCCAAAAGCGCCGCGGCTGCGGTGTTCGACATGAACTGTGTGAGACCGCAGGAGAGAATGAACATCGCGATGACGATGACGATCGGGGAGGGCGATGCGCCCATCAGCCCTACGACGAACTCGGCGATGAGTTTGCCTGCGCCGCTCTTATCCATGGCGCTTGCCAGCGGGAGCATACCAGCAAAGAGGAAGATGGTCGTCCAATCGATGCCGGCGTATGCCTGCTTTTCCGAGAGACAGCCCGTGAGGACACAGGCGAGTGCGCCGATGATGGCGGATGTCTGCATAGGCACATTGATGTCTTTGGCAAGTACCATTGCGACGATGACACACAGGAGAATCGCAAGGCAGATCATCATCTTTTTCTTGTCCTTGGGGCCTTCTTCTGTCTTCGCTTCGCCCTCGACTTTTACCTCATGGCGTGGGCAGAGCTTATAGCCGATCGAGAGCATGTAGAGAATGCCGACGATGGAAAGGGGGATGCCGATCCATGCAAACTCAAAGAAGCCAAAGGGCTGAAGCCCGCTCGCCTGGAGTGTTGCACTCATGAGGATGTTCGGCGGGGTGCCGATCATCGTGATGGTGCCGCCGACGTTCGCCGCGACGGCGAGCGCCATGAGCTGCGGGGAAACCGGAACCTTCGCAGCCGCGCAGATCTGGATAACCACCGGCATGAGGCAGGCAACGGTTGCTGTATTCGATGATACCGATGATAGAATAATTGTAATGGTCATCAGTGCAGTCATCAGCGCGCGCTCATTTGTGCCGGATTTTTTCACCACGGCAATTCCAATCCATTGCGCCAGTCCCGTTTGGAACATCGCTGCGCCGATGACGAACATGCCTGCAAAGAGAACAACGGTGGAATTGGATAATCCGGAAAATACCTCCTTGGGTGTTAGGACCCCCAAGAGCCCCAGTGCGATTGCCGCACCCATTGCCGTGACTGCGAGCGGGATGATCTCCGTGGCGAAGAACACCGCGGCCACGCCCAGCACGATCAATGTTAATGTTGCTGCATCCATAGTCCTCATCTCCTACTAGAATTATTTTTGCACGACAGACCCGGACAGAAGTCCGCGCGCTCATCTTCTCCACTATATTCTTCTTTTTATTTGATAAACCTTCTTTTTCTTGTAAAAAATTTTTATAAAATTAGCACATATAACAAACAAATAAAATATATTTGATTTATAATCATTTGTTTTATATTGAAAACATAGAGTTTATAAGTAATTATGAATGATATGCATTAGAAACCATACATTTAGTTACTCTTTTCGTTATATGGCAAATATTCTAATGACTGTGGCGCACCGATTTGAAGCAGAAAAATCCCCCGCAGTCCACACGGAACTGCGGGGGATTTTTGACAGAGATTTTTATGCTGCGGTATTATTTTCCGTATGCTGTCTTAGAACGGCCATACCAGCGGAATGACAATCGCGCAGACACCCAGTGAAATGATGACGAGCGGGAGGCCGACTTTGACGTAGTCCATAAAGCGGAACTGTCCGGGGCCAAGCACGAGGGTGTTCGGCGGGGTCGCGACCGGCGTCGTAAATGCGCAGGATGCGGCAATGCCGATTGCCATGATGACCGGATAGGGGGAAGCGCCGATGGACTGTGCAATCGAGATACCGATTGGGGCCAAAAGCGCCGCGGCTGCGGTGTTCGACATGAACTGTGTGAGACCGCAGGAGAGAATGAACATCGCGATGACGATGACGATCGGGGAGGGCGATGCGCCCATCAGCCCTACGACGAACTCGGCGATGAGTTTGCCTGCGCCGCTCTTATCCATGGCGCTTGCCAGCGGGAGCATACCAGCAAAGAGGAAGATGGTCGTCCAATCGATGCCGGCGTATGCCTGCTTTTCCGAGAGACAGCCCGTGAGGACACAGGCGAGTGCGCCGATGATGGCGGATGTCTGCATAGGCACATTGATGTCTTTGGCAAGTACCATTGCGACGATGACACACAGGAGAATCGCAAGGCAGATCATCATCTTTTTCTTGTCCTTGGGGCCTTCTTCTGTCTTCGCTTCGCCCTCGACTTTTACCTCATGGCGTGGGCAGAGCTTATAGCCGATCGAGAGCATGTAGAGAATGCCGACGATGGAAAGGGGGATGCCGATCCATGCAAACTCAAAGAAGCCAAAGGGCTGAAGCCCGCTCGCCTGGAGTGTTGCACTCATGAGGATGTTCGGCGGGGTGCCGATCATCGTGATGGTGCCGCCGACGTTCGCCGCGACGGCGAGCGCCATGAGCTGCGGGGAAACCGGGATCTTTGCGGCTGCGCAGATCTGCACGACCACCGGCATGAGGCAGGCGACCGTCGCCGTGTTCGATGATACCGAGGAGAGCACAATTGTGATGGTCATCAGGGCAATCATCAGCGCGCGCTCATTTGTGCCGGATTTTTTCACCACGGCAATGCCAATCCATTGTGCCAGTCCTGTTTGGAACATCGCTGCGCCGATGACAAACATACCGGCGAAGAGTACAACAGTGGAGTTGGATAACCCCGAAAATACCTCCTTGGGCGTTAAAACCCCCAAGAGTCCCAGTGCGATTGCCGCACCCATTGCCGTGACTGCGAGCGGGATAATCTCCGTGGCGAAGAATAGCGCCGCTACGCCAAGTACGGCAAGCGTCAGTGTTGCTGGATCCATAACTACCTACCTCTCCAATCCTCGTGGGGAATGCCCTGCAAAAGGCACGCCCCTCAGCGCGATGCACAGAGGGTGAGTGCCTTGTACACCGAAATGAATAATATATATAAATTTTATATCTCTGTAAATATTCTGCCTTTTTTGTATCTTTCCTGCTTAATATTTTAAAATAACTATGAAAAATACACATAAAATCCATAATTATAAATTATAAATAGATATATTACAGCGGTATCTTTATGGAAAATATTAGGATTTACTAAGGAGGACTGTGGGGCTGTTTTCTTTGTGCTATGGGACGAGGCACCTAAAAGCATGGCTCTGTTGACATTTTTCTAGGTGTTGGATATACTGCAATACATATTCATCAGCGTATCATTTCATAAGCAGATTCGGTGCCTATGACGCCGCCGCATATGGCGGTGCCATAGGGTAACAGGGAAACCGGGTGCGCGTTTCGCAAGGGACGTGCACGGAAAGCCGGTGCGGTCCCGCCGCTGTAATGCTGAGACTGTCTCAAGATGTCACTGGGCAACTGGGAAGGCGAGACAGGTGAGGAAGCAGAGCCAGAAGACCTACCGAATCTCGTACGTTTGGGGCGGCCATGTGCACGGCACAGGCACCGTCCCACTGCATCCTGCGATGGACAGGACGGCAGGCTTTTTTCGTGTGAGAAGGCCCCTGTCCATTATGGACGGGGGCTCTTTCGGTGTAGACAAAGATGCCTGCTGCATCGTGCGAGGGCTGCAAAGCAGTGGGGCTTTGATGAAGAAAGAAGGGGCGCCCTTTTAGGCGCAGTAGGGAGGAAATTTTTCATGGAGAAAAAGGGGCTTGTTCTTGCCATAACACTCGCCTCGCTCGGGGTGGTGTGGACAGGTACGGCATCGGCTGCGGCACAGGCAGAGACGGCAAAGGGAACCGAACTGGACTATGAGCTGCCGGACATCGTCATTACAGGCGAGCGTGCTGCCCAGATGATTGGCGAGACGTTTACGGTGCGTGAAGGCTCTGTTGGCATCCTCGGCAACAAGGATACGATGGCAACACCGTTTACGACGACGAACATCACGCGGGAGACGCTCGATTCGTTCGGCAGCCCGTCGCAGCCACTCGACAGTGTGCTCGCAGTCTCGCCGTCCGTTCGCGGTACGGGCAGTGTTCTGCACAATGATTTTCAGCTTCGCGGATTCCGCTCGAACGGCAGCAGCAGCTATGTCAACGGCATTCCCGATATGTTCACG
Source organism: uncultured Selenomonas sp. (assembly GCA_938045435.1). GTDB lineage: Bacteria > Bacillota > Negativicutes > Selenomonadales > Selenomonadaceae > Centipeda. The sequence continues at coordinate 34,548 of CALIBA010000186.1, read as the reverse complement.
CAGTTCAACGCGCCGCTCTATGTGGTGGAGCGTGCGGATATTGTCTCGGGCCCCAACAGCGGGCTCTCGGGCACGGGGACACACTACGAGTCGAATGCGGCAGGCGGTATTGTGAACTTCACAACAAAACGCGCGGGAGATAAAGATCTCACGCGTCTGACGCTGACCCATGCGGGCAAGAGCCTCGGCGGATTCTATTTTGATCTGGCACGCCGTTTTGGCGGTGCAAAGCAGTGGGGTGCCCGCCTCATGGCGGAGAAGGTGGATGGAGAGACGGCTGTCGATGGGCAAAAGATCAAGGCTGCCAGCGTCTACGTCAATATCGACCACCGCAGTACTAAGAGCACGACGAACTTCTTCACGGGGTATCGGCAGAACGAAGTGGTTGGCGGGCAGCGCTGGTTTAAGCTTGGCGCTGCGGTGACGCAGTTCCCGCGCGCACCGCAGGCAAAGCGGAACTATGCCTTTGACGGTATGGACAAGGAATCCTATGGATGGCTGATGGCACTCAACCATGAGCAGCAGATGTCAAAGGACTGGAAATGGTTCTTAAATGCCGGCACGATGAAGAATAAGCTCAGTCAAAATGTCATGTACCGGTTCAGCGCCATTACGCTGCTTAACGATGCGGGGGATTTTAAGCTTGAGCAGCAGCAGACGACGACACCGCAGAAGGCGCACTATGCGCAGCTTGGCATCAACGGGAAACTCCATACGGGCGCGGCAGAGCACTCGCTCACGCTCTCGGTAGACCGTGCATGGCGGGAGCGCTCGGCAGCAAAGAGGGGGTCGCGGGTCTCCCAACTCGGCATGGGCAATATCTATACGGGGGTTCTTAGGCAGACGGCACAGCCGCATACGGACTATGAAGCGTATCTTGCCAACAAGACGACGACGAAGGGCATTTCGCTCGTCGATTCAATCACGTTGCACAAATGGAATCTCCTGCTCGGCATTCATCACCATTCGTCCGATGTGGATGCGTATAATGCAGCGGGGCGCGAGACCGCCAAGACGCATTCGAGTGCGACGACGCCGACCTATGCGCTGACCTACCGCCCGTCGGAGAAAGTCTCCATCTATGCGAGCCATGCAGAGTATTTCGAGTCGGGGACGATTGTCGGCAGTTCCTATGTGAATAACAACGCCGTCCTGCCGCCGGCCAAGACGAAGCAGAATGAGATTGGCGTTAAGTATACGAACAAGGGGCTGACGACCTCCCTCGCCTTCTTTGACATCGAGCAGGCGAACAATATCCGTGTCGATCGCGGCGGGCTTGCCTATCTGGAGCAGGACGGAAAGCTCCGCCACCGCGGCATAGAGCTTGGGGTTACGGGGCGCCTTGCGCCGAAGTGGTCTATGGCGCTCGGTACGGCCTATATGCAGGCCGTCTATAAAAAGACGGCGGGCGGACTGCGCGACGGTGTGACAGAGGACGGACAGCCGCGCTGGAACGGGACGATGCTTGTGCGCTATGATGCAGACGAGCGGCTGAATTTCTTCGGCCGCATGACCTATACGGGACGCTCGTGGATTCTCTATGAAAAGTTCAAGTCTCCCGCGACGACGGTGTTTGATGTCGGCATGAACTACCGAACGACGCTCGGGCACATGCCGGTGCAGTTCGGTCTTACGGTGTATAATCTCTTCAATAAGAACTACTGGATGGTGTCGCGCGGCGACAATAATATCTATCTCTCGACGCCGCGCACGATTGCGCTGACGATGTCGATGGATCTCTAAGAATATGGGAAACTGACAAGAAGGGCAGAAGATTCTTCTGCCCTTTTTGCCGTCAAAGAAAAGGAAGGGAGGGACGTTATGCGCTGTCTGCGCACGTTCATTTTGCTCGTGTTTCTGCTCTCGGCTGTGGGCTGCGGACAGGGAGTAGAGGAGCGCAGTGGAGAGGCGACGGGAAATGCGTCGGATGACACCATCGTGCTCGCGGCCTATCGTCAGCTTGCGCCAGGTGTGAATGACGGCTATTATTGCAGCAAGATCCTCGGCGTCTGGGAGCCGCTCATCACGGCGGACGAGGCGACGGGTGCGCCCGCTCCGTGCCTTGCCGCATCATGGGAGATGCTGGACGAGGGGCGCGTTTGGGTGTTTCATCTGCGGCAGGGGGTGCGCTTTCACGACGGCACACTCCTCACGGCGCAGGTGGTTGCGGATAATCTCGCATGGATGGAAAAAGAGCCGCGTTCGACGACGTTTTATGCGCGCAGCCGCAGGAACTACTATCCGAATCTCGTGGGTGTGGAGCCTCTTGATGTGTTCACGATACGTCTGACGTTCTCGCAGCCGAATATCAATCAGCTCTACAACATGATGAACTTCGGCAGTCCCATCTATGCGCCCGCGTGCCTTGCAGACGACGGCAGCTTTGCGGGCGTCGCCATTGGGACAGGCCCTTTCCGCATTGTTGAAAATGTGAAGGACCGCTATGTCCTGCTCGAGCGCAATGAGGACTACTATGGAGAGAAGGCGCGTGCACACCGCATCATGGTGCGCAGCATCCCAAGCCCCGATGTCCGCTTTGCTGCGCTCAAGGCAGAGGAGATCATGGGCGTTCTGGATCTGAATGCGATTCCGCCTGTACTCGCAGATGAACTGGTGCAGGATGATCGATTTGCCATTTCGACCAGCCGCTCGATCATGGTGCGCTATCTTGCGATGAATGGGAAAAAACCGCCGTTCAATGATGTGCGCATGCGGCGCGCAGTGAGCCTCCTGCTGGACCGCCGCCTGCTTGTGGATGCGCTTTACCTTGGTTATGCAACGCCGACGATGAATCTCCTCAGTATTGCGAGTCCGTTCTATCAGGAGTTCCCTGTTGTGCAGGATGTGGAGGAGGCAAAACGCCTCGCGCATGAAGTGCTTGGGGACGCGCGGCGGGAGATTGTCTACTGCGTGAATGGCGCAGATCCGATCGCAAAGGGGGAGGCAGAGCTCATTGCGTATTGGCTGGCGGATCTTGGTCTTGATGTGCGTATCGAGGCGCTTGAGTCGCCGATGCTGACAGTGCGTATGCGCCGCGGGGACTATGACATCGCCCGTTCTCAGCAGGGGCTGCCGAACGGTGATCCGCTCTATGTATTCGAAGGGTTCTTTTTCTCAAAGGGATCGCGCAACAAGGCTCTCTCCCTCGGCTACGACAATGCAGAGGTGAACGAACTTCTCACCGTGCTCAATACGGAGGCGAACGAGGAGCGGCGGCGTGCAATCTTCGACCGTATTCAGGCGATCAGCGTGGACGAACAGCCGCTTGTTCCGCTCTACTATGATGAAAACATCGTGGTCTATAATGCGGCACGCCTTACGGGCTACCGTGCGCTGCGCTATGGGGTCTCGCTCGCGGAGGTGGCATGGAAATGAATATGCTGCAACGCTATATCGTACGGCGTCTCATGAGCGCCGTACCTGTACTCTTTGGCATCATCCTCCTCGCGTTCGTCCTCGCGCAGCTCTCGCCGGGCGATCCGGCAGAGATCATGTTAGAAGGGGCGGGGATGGGCATGCCATCCGCAGAGGAGGTGAGCGCTCTGCGCAGCTACCTTGGGCTCGACGCGCCACCCTATGTCCAGTATGGACTCTGGCTGTGGCGTCTCCTGCAAGGGGATGGTGGAATGTCCTACCATCTGGGGATGCCGGTCTTTGATGCCCTGCTGGCGCGTTTGCCCGTGACCGTGGCTCTTTCCGTGGCGGCCCTCGGTTGGGCGGTTGTGGGCGGCATCGGGCTCGGGCTTCTCATGGCACGCATGCGCGGTACGATTGTTGAGGTTCTTGTGCGCGGCGTAACGCAGGTGATGCTTGCGGCGCCATCCTTTCTCATGGCGATTCTGCTGATCCTCGTCTTTGGTGTGTGGCTGCACGTCCTGCCAACCAATGGGGTGGAGTCGGCGGAGGGCTACATCCTGCCGTCACTCGCACTCGCACTCGTGACGCTTGCGATGACAGCGCAGCTCCTCGACAGCCAGCTGCGCGAGGCACTTGCCTCGTTCTATGCACAGACGGCGCGTTTGCGCGGGCTGTCTGAGATGCGCGTGCTGTTGACATACGCGCTGCCGAATGCCGTTATTCCTGTCGCTGCAATGCTGGGGAACTTCTTTGCAGCGGTGCTTGGCGGGGCGATCATCGTGGAGACCGTCTTTGCACTGCCGGGCATCGGCTCGCTCGCGCTCGAGGCAATCCACTATCGTGACTATCCATTGCTGCAGGGGTATGTGCTCTTTCTCGGGGGGATCTATATACTCGTGACCATCGCGGTTGATCTTGTGCTCCTGCGGCTCGATCCGCGTGTCATGCTCGGAGGTGGACGATGATGGAACGCTGTATGGGCTATGGAGCACTTCTCGTACTTGCAGGGATCGTGCTGTCAGGGATCTTTGCGCCACAGGTCGCACCGATGAATCCGTTCGAGCCGAATATGGCAATCCGTCTGCAAGGCCCTACGGCGGCGCATCTCCTCGGCACGGACGCGCTCGGGCGCGACCTTTTCAGCCGTATGCTCTATGGCGGGCGCAGCACACTTTTGCTCTCTCTCGTCTCGACCGTGCTCGCGCTTGGGCTAGGGACGCTTGTGGGGCTTTGTGCGGGCTATTTCGGCGGTCGGGTGGATGAGGTGCTCACGATGGTGAGCAACGTCTTTCAAGGCATCCCCGGCATCAGTTTCATGGTGGCAGTTGCAGGCTTTGCCGGTCCTGGCGTTACGGGGCTCCTGCTCGCGCTCGTTGTCGGCTCGTGGGCGGGGTTCTCGCGCGTTGTGCGCGCGGAGGTCATGCAACGTACGGCAGAACCATACATAGAGCAGCTGCGTGCCCTCGGCTGCGGTGACAGTCGGATGATTCTGCGGCACATCCTGCCCGCGCTCGGCGGGACCCTGCTTGTACTCGGCTCACTGCGCCTCGGGCGCGGCGTGCTCGCCATTGCGGGGCTGAGCTTACTCGGTCTCGGCGTGCAGCCGCCGACGCCTGACTGGAGTATGATGGTGAGCGATGCCATGCTCTACTATCGGCAGGCACCGCATCTCATCATCGTGCCGGGGACGGCGATTGTCCTGCTCGTCAGCTCCCTCAACATGGTCGGGCAGGTGCTGCGCCGCCATTTTGACGTGCGGCAGGAGGTGCGCGGATGATGGAAATGCAAAAGGCAGGCTTTGCCGTACGCGATCTGACCGTGCGCTATGCCGATGGAAATGCGCACATGACTGCGCTCTGCCTTGTCAGTGCAGACTTCCCTGTCGGGGGTGTGACGGCGATCATTGGGGAGAGCGGCAGCGGGAAGTCAACGCTCGGACAGGCGCTCTTTGGTGCATTGCCCACGGGGGCGGAGATGACAGGGCGGATTTTGTTCGATGGAGTGGATATAGCTGCACTCGGGCAAGAGGTGCTGCGGTCTCAGTATTGGGGAAAATGCTGGGGCATTGTCCCACAGCTGCCGCGTGCGGCACTCAGCCCCGTGCACCGCATTGGACGGCAAATCAAAGACGTGCGGCGCGGCGCAGGGCGTCCCGCATGGGGGGACGCCGCGTATGCAGCGCTCCTCGAACGTTTCGGTTTCGATGACCCGCAGCGCGTCCTGCGCTCCTATCCGCATGAGCTGTCGGGCGGCATGTTGCAGCGCGTGCTCTGCGCGATGGCAGATGCAGGGGAGCCGCAGTGGATTCTCGCGGACGAGCCGACGAAGGGGCTCGACCCCACCGTCTGGCAGATGGTTGCGGATAATCTGAAGCATCTCGCAGCGCGCGCGGGCGTCTCCCTCCTCCTCATCACACACGATATTCCGCTCGCGCGGCAGCTTGCCGATCACGTCATTGTCATGCAGGCAGGGGAGATCGTGGAGCAGGGAAGGGATGTGTGGACACATCCGGCGCATCCCTATACGCAGGCGTATTTCAAGGCGCAGCCGGAGTTCCTAACGCGCAAAAGGCCAGCCCCTGCATCGTCCGCAGTGCAGGATGGGGGCGTGCGGGCGATGCCATCCTGCGGACCCGCCGTCCTCGAAGCACGCGGCGTGACAAAGAATATGCACGACCGCGCGAGCGGGCAGGAGATGCGCGTTCTGGATGGGTGCAGCCTCACAGTCGCTGAGGGGTGTGCCATCGGGCTTGAGGGAAAGAGCGGCGCGGGCAAGAGTACGCTCGTGCGCTTGCTGCTCGGCCTCATCCGTCCCAATGGCGGTACTGTCCAATGGAATGGGCGCGATATTGCGGCGTTTTCACGGGCTGATATGCGCTCCTTTCGGCGGCGTGTGCAGCTCGTCGCACAGAACCCGGAACAGGCATTTGATGCGCGGTGGCGTATTGAGGAGAGTTTGCATGAGGTCTTTGCGATGCATCCCACACTGCTCGAAGGAGGACGTTCGGCGCGGGAACAGATCATGGACGGGCTTCGGGCGGTGGAGCTGACGGAGCGTGTGCTTACGCGTCAGCCCCATGAGCTCTCGGGCGGCGAACTGCAGCGTGCTGTGATTGCGCGGGCGCTGCTCATGGAGCCGCGGATTTTGCTGCTCGATGAGCCGACGACCATGCTCGATGTCTCCATCCAGGCGCAGATTCTGATGCTGCTCATGCGCCTGCGCGCAGAGCATCAGCTCGGTATGCTGCTCATCTCGCATGACCGGCCGCTGCTCACATATTTTGCCGATGAAATTCATGTTTTGGAAGCGGGAAAGGTGCGGTGAAAGGAAGCTTGCCCTTAGACATACTGCGTGCGGAAAATCATGCAAAGTCTATTATCGTGGGAGAAATTCGTGTCAAATTTGGAAGAAGAAAGACAGCGGAGCGGGCAGCTTGCCATGCTTCCATGCGCAGGGAGGAAATACGATGAAAATTGTTGTACTCGACGGTTATACCGAGAATCCGGGTGACATCAGCTGGGCACCGCTGGCGGCGCTGGGGGATCTGACGGTCTATGACCGCACATCCCTCACGGAGTCGCCGCTGATTGCACAGCGCATCGGCGATGCGGAGATCGCCGTGACGAACAAGACACCGATCACGCGCTCCGTCATCGACACTTGTCCAAATCTCCGTGCCATTGCCGTACTCGCGACGGGCTACAATGTCGTGGATACGGCGTATGCGCGGGAGAAAAGTATTCCTGTTATGAATGTGCCCGTCTACGGTACGGATAATGTTGCGCAATATGCGATTGCGCTGCTCCTTGAGGCGTGCTCCCACATCGGGCATCATGACCGCTCGGTACACGCGGGGGATTGGACGAAGAGCATTGATTTTTGCTATTGGCAGTGTCCGCTCATCGAGGTCAGCGGCAAGACGGCGGGCATCATCGGCTTCGGACGCATCGGTATGGCAGCCGCACGCATTCTGCGTGCCATGAATGTCCGTGTGCTCGCCTACAGTAGGACGGAACGCGCGGAGGGGCGCACGCTTGCGGATTATGTGCCGCTCGATGAACTCCTGCCGCAGTCGGACTTTATCTTCCTGCACTGTCCGCTCACGCCCGAGACCAATGGAATCATCAACGCAGCGAACATTGCGAAGATGAAGGACGGCGTGATCATCGTCAACAACGGGCGTGGGCAGCTCATCGTGGAGGAGGATCTGGCGGCAGCGCTCGCGAGTGGCAAGGTCGGCGGGGCGGCGGTGGATGTTGCCTCGACGGAGCCGATTGCGGCAGATAATCCGCTCCTGCACGCGCCGAACTGCATCATCACACCGCATATCTCGTGGGCGACGAAGGAGGCACGTGAGCGCATCATGCAGATGACGGCAGACAATGTGAAGGCGTTTATGGATGGGAAGCCGACGAATGTGGTGAATTGAGTGCCGCGGCGGCGTTTTCTCCCAAGTCCGGTTCTTTTTTGCATTTCCTACTATAGTATCTTAGGGAAGCACATGAAATTTTGGCATTGATTTCATAGAAAAAGATCATTTCTCTCGTCTTTTATATCGACTGAGAAAAATGCTCGGCAGAGCGGGACAGAGTACTGTTTGACAAGGCGCTGTTCCTTGGGGATACTGCGATAAATGCTCATATAATTTTAATTTTGTATCGGATATGGTACATAGGCGAAGGAGGCGTTTATTTTATGACAAAACGAAAGCTGGTGCTTGCCGTTGCACTTGCAGCAGCGGGATCGGTATGGATGGGTGTGGCAAGTGCCGCAGAGAAGGCAGCGACGTCCGCGAGAGGGGATATGCCGGGCTATGAGCTGCCTGAGATCGTCGTCGCGGGGGAGCGGGATGCGGAGATGGCGGGCGGTCTGCTGAGCACAGAGGCGCGCATGGGGATTCTGGGGGATGTGAAGGTGCTCGACATTCCTTACTCGATGCAGAGCATGACCGCAAAGGCGGTTGAGACCTATGGCGATCCAAGCCAGCCGCTTGCCAACGTGCTGCTGAACAATCCGTCGATTCGCACCAGCACGAGTTCGCCGATGTACTCGGATTTTTCGATGCGCGGCATCAATATGAATGGCAATCACTTCCTGCTCAATGGCATTCCGAGCCTATTTTCGCAGTATACGATGCCGCCGTCCCACATCATCGAGCGCATGGACATCACATCCGGGCCGAATGCGGCGGTGAACGGGGTCAGTATGTCGAACAACGGTACGAACGGCGGTGCAACGCCTGCGCCGGGCACCATCAACGTCATCACGAAGCGTGCGGGGACGGAGCCTTTGACGAAATATACGCAGGTGATTTCGGGCCGCGGTGCTCTTGGAGAATACATTGATATTGCCCGCCGCTTTGGCAAAAATGATGCGTGGGGGCTGCGCCTCAATGCAGAGATGCTCAACGGAAAGCTTGCTCTGCCGGGATCTAAGATACGCTGGCAGGACGTTTTCCTCAATATCGACCATCGCGGTACGAAAAGCACGACGAACCTCTTTCTGGGCAGCTGGGACTATAAGGTCTTTGGTGCGCAGCGCTGGTTCACGTACAGCGGCAGCGGGCGGGAGCTCCCCAAGGCGCCCTCCTCCAAGATGAACTACGACTTCCCGGAGACGCTGAAATGGATGTACGGGCAGGTACTCGCGCTCAATCATGAGCAAAAGCTCAGCAATCATCTGTATGCGTTTTTGAATGTGGGCTACTCCAGGCGCGACGGCGATAAGCGAAACTCCGGCGCAAATCTGAACTTCGATACCGCAGGGAAGTTCACCAATCGGAATCGCTCTAATGCACAGAATGAATCCGCGAGCAACTCCTATGTGCAGGTGGGGCTTACGGGAAAATTCCGAACGGGCGCGGTGCAGCATCGGTGGGCGCTCTCTGCCGACCGCTCCCGGGCGCAGTATTGGAACCGCAACAACTATGGCGGGCGCAATCTCTACGGTGGGAACCTCTATGACGGGATCATCTTCCGTCCCGGCTTTTATCCGCTGCCGGATATGCTCACCGAAAACGCGCAGTGGAGCGAGGTCAATGTGGGCGTCTCTTTGATGGACACGATGTCATTTGGGAAATGGGATCTCATGCTGGCAGCGACGCGCAAGCACGAGCATTTCGAGAACCTGACGAACAAGAAGGTCATCCGCAACAACAATATCCTGCCGACGTGGGGGCTCACCTACAAGCCGACTGCAAACACAGCGGTCTACTACGGGCATACCGAGAGCTTTTCCCGGGGCTATGTCGTGACGGATGCCAGCTATGCCAACGCCGGTACCATACTTGATCCCGTGCGCAGCAAGCAGAACGAAATCGGTATCAAGTACGAGAACAAGGGGCTGTTTTCAACGCTCGCCCTCTTTCAGATCGACGAGCCGAACCGCTTCGATACATGGGATGGCAGCGGGAAAAAATATTTCTCTGCCGATGGGAAGAATGTGTACCGCGGCGCAGAGCTGACGGTCAACGGAAACATTGCACCCAAGTGGATCATGACGGGCGGCATCCTCTACCTCGATGCGCAGCGCGATCAAACGCAAAAAGGTGAAAAAGACGGGTGGTTCGTGAATGGTACGGCGCGGTGGAGCAGCGTCCTCGGCGTCACCTATCAGGCGAATGAGCAGCTGCGTCTTATCGGACGGCTGAACTGGGTCGGGAAAGCCAAGATCGACAGCACGGCAGCGGACGGGGGCACGGAGATCCCCTCGTACAGTACACTAGATCTCGGCGTGAAGTACGCGACGAAAATTCATCAGATGCCGATCGATCTCAGCCTCATGTGCTATAACGCCCTCAATAAGGATTATTGGATGGGGCGCGGCGGCTCGACGACATTTGGCCTTTCGATGCCGCGTACATGGATGTTTTCTGCTGCGGTTCGTCTGTGAGCAGAGGGGAAAGAGAGGAGCCTATTATGACGAAAAAACAAATGGTCTTTGCCGTGACGCTGGCGGCAGCAGGCGCTGGTTGGATGGGGGCGGCACATGCCGCAGAGCGAGCAGAGGAGATGCCCGGCTATGCGCTCCCTGATATTGTGGTCGAAGGGGAGCGCAGCGCGGAGAGCGATGAAAACCGTCTTGTAAGCAGTACAGGCGGGACGGGCTTTCTCGGTACGAAGGACGTGATGGATGTCCCGTTCCATCAGACGAACATCACGAACAAGGCCATCACGCAGTATGACGATGGGATGAACACGCTGCCGAACGCGCTTCTCACATCGTCGTCCGTACGCACAAGCGGCAGTACTCTCTACAATGACTTTTCGATTCGCGGCTTTGCCATGAATGCCTATCAGTTCAAGATCAACGGCGTGCCCGGCATGTTCACGCAGATGAATACGCCCGCGAATTTTGTGGAGCGCATCGAGGTGATCGCAGGACCTGCGATTGGCATTCACGGCACGGCGAGTTCGGAGTCGGCGGGCGGCTCGGTCAACCTCGTGACGAAGAAGGCGGCGTACGATAAGGAGCGCATCATCTACCAGCAGACGATCAATGGCCGCGGCGCCCTTGGCGAGATTTTCGACATCGGCAAGCGCTTCGGCAGGAACGCGCAGTGGGGCATCCGCGTGAGTGCTGAGAATATTCAAGGCAAGACGGCAGTGAAACGCGAGAAGATGACAACGCGCGATTTCTACATCAACCTTGACCATCAAGGTGCAAAGAGCACAACCAATCTCTTTGCAGGCTACCGCTATTCAAAGAACGAGGGCGGACAGCGCTACTTCGCCTTTGACGGAGCGGGTGCCAATGCCTATACGGGGGATCGCCTGCCTGCTCCGCCGAGCGGCCGCAGCAATTACAGCTTTAACGGGGCACATCTCACCATGACCACGTGGACGGCGGTGCTCAACCACGAGCAGCGGCTGAGTGAAAGATGGAAGGCGTTTCTCAATGCCGGCTCCAGCTATAACCATGGCAGAAGCTACGTGATGACGAACGCGAGCAGAGTCTTTATGCTGAATGAGGACGGCGATTTCCAGAATGCACTGTGGACAAATCCGTTTGCGGTGCGAAACAACTATGTGCAGCTCGGCGTACGCGGCGCGTTTGACATCGGGCCGGTGAAGAACGATATGGTCCTCGCACTCGACCGCGACTGGTACTATGGATATTGGGGCTATGAGCAGAGGGGCAGGTATGGCAATCAAGTTCCTGTCTATGGCCGCGTGAGCGGATCGCTGCGCGATGGCATCCGCACGCTCGTTCAAAACTATGATCCTGCCACGATCAGTGGCCCGATCAAGTCGGGGGCAACGATTTACTCCGGTATATCCGTGACAGATACCCTCACCTACGGCAAGGCATCCGTCCTGCTGGGTGTGCATCATCACAGCGTAAAGGCAACATCCTACTCGAATACGTCCGGCTACAAGGATGGGAAAACCGTAAGCAGCAGTGCGAATTCGCCGACGTACGGCATTGTCTACAAGCCGACGGAGGATCTCAGTCTCTATGCGAACCACTCCGAGAGTTTTGACAAGGGGACCGCTGTCGGCGGCGGGTATATGAATACGGGGCGCATCCTTAGCCCCGCCAAGACGAAGCAGAATGAGATCGGTGTGAAGTATCGGAAGGACCGCATCAGTGCAGGGCTGAGCCTATTCCAGATCGAGCAGGACCGCACGATGGATGTCACCTATGTCGGCGATGCACGACCGACGAAGGTGATGGAGGGCAAGAATAAACTCAAGGGCGTTGAGCTAAGTGTCTCCGGGCAGATCGCGCCGAAGTGGACGCTGACAGGCGGGCTCATGCATCTGGCGACGGAGCAGAAAACGAATACGGTGCTGGACGGCAGGGGCGTCAGCGGCATTGCGGACTGGAGCGGGATGCTCGCCGCGGAGTACGCAGCGGATGCGAAGACCGCGGCATTCATGCGCATGGTCTATTCCGGCAAGGCGCCGATCTATACGAGTGCGGCAAAGCAGCTCGATGTGCCTTCTTATGTGACAGTAGATCTCGGCGTGACGTATCAAACAACGCTTGGCACGGTGCCGACGACGCTGAGCCTCACGGCGTACAATGTCCTCGACAAACGTTACTGGATGTCCCGTCCGGGCTATAACTATGGGATTCAGGGCTATCCGCGCAGCTTTGTGATGTCGCTCACAATGATGCTGTAAGCTCAAAGAAGGGGGCATCTGCCGCACAAAAATGCGGCGGATGCCCTTCTTATACGATTGATTCAGAACATGAATTTAGGGAGGAAACATGAGAAAGAACCATATTTTATATATGCTGTGCGCACTGCTCTGCGGACTTTGCCTGCTCGCGGGCTGCGGCAAAGAAAAAGCAGAGACAGCATCGGATGCCGCCGGCACCATCACCATCACGGACAGCCTCGGACGCACAGTGACCGTACCGCATCCATTAACGCGCGTCGTCGTGTCGAACGCCTACAACGCCGAGCTCATCAATGCAGTGGGCTCTCTCGATACGGTGGTCGGCGTGGACAACTATATCTTCAACGACCCCTCTGCCTTTCCGGGGCGGTTTACCAAGGATCAGATCATCGGTGCCAATCAGGGGAATCTGAACTATGAAAAGATCATCGAACTGCAGCCGCAGGCGCTCATTCTGACGGGCAACGGCGCATGGGAGGACGCTGCGGAAAAACTCGGGAAGTTCGGCATCCAGGTCATCGTGGTGGACGCGTATTATACAAGCCAGTTCGAGAAAAACTGCGCACTCATCGGTACACTTTTCGGCAAAGAAGCGGAGGCAAAGGAGCTCTCGGACTTCTTTATGGAGCAGCTTGCCTACATCCAACGGCAGACGGCAAACGTACCGAAAAAGAAGCTCTACTTTGAGTATCGGGAGGAGGGGAGTACGACCGTCCCGGGCAACTATTTCTACGATATGGTGAAGTATGCGGGCGCGGACAATATTTTTGAGGATGCAAAAAACCCACAGGTGAACATCGAGGCGGTGATAGAGCGCAATCCTGCCTATATCGTCAAAGTCTCGGAGCCAAAGGTCAGCGCCTCCTATATCCCGCCCACACCGGAGGATCATGCGCGCATCCTGCGCTCGATCACCACGCGCACGGGGTGGGACACGATTGACGCGGTGAAAAATGACCGCATCCTGCTGCTCTCCCACTATGTCCATGGCGGCGCATCAAAGCTCGTCGGAACGATGTATATCGCAAAGTTCCTCTATCCGGAGCAGCTCCCCGATCTGCACCCGGAGGACGTATTCAAAGTGTGGCTCGAAAAGTATCAGCACCTGCCGTATGTCAGCGGGCATACCTATCCCGCCTATCATTTGGGGGAGTGAAACGCGGTATGCTGGAACAGGAATACTATGAAAGCAGCCGCCGCAAATATCTGATGATTGGAGCGGGGGCTGCGCTGACGCTCATCGCCGCCTATGCCTTTACGACGCTTGGGATGAAGGATGCGGCGATGTTTCAGACGGTGGACGCCGTCATGCGGTATTTGGATGGAACACTTGATGTGGGCGCGGACGCGGCAATGAATAAGATCATCCTGCTGCTGCGTCTGCCGCGCGTTGTGCTTGCGATGATTGCAGGCGCAGGGCTTGCGGTCGCAGGTGCGCTCATGCAGTCCGTGACGCGCAATGCACTCGTCAGTCCGTTCACGCTCGGCATCTCGGCGGCGGCGGCGCTTGGCGCATCACTCTCTATCGTGCTCGGGGCAGGGACGGCCTTAGACAGCAATCTCGGCATCATCAGCGCAGCGTTCCTGCTCTCATGCACCTGCGGCGTCATCGTCTACGGGATCGCGCAGCGCGCGGGGCTCAGTCCGACGAGTATTGTGCTTGTTGGCATCGCGCTGAATTATTTTTTCAGTGCGCTGACGGCGACGCTCGAATTCTTTGCACAGGAGCACAAGCTCGCGGCGGTCATCCAATGGACATTCGGGTCGCTGCACCGCGCTTCGTGGGAGTATGTCGGCATTGGCGGCATCATCGTCACGGCGGGGCTTTTCGTCGCGCTTTTTTACGCGCTGCCGCTCAATGTGATGGCGGTCAGCGACGATGAGACGGCGCGCAGTCTCGGGGTGAATCCCGCGCGGATGCGGACGATTGCGGGCATTGTGGCAGTCTTTATGACGGCGACGATCATCAGTTTTACGGGGGTGATTGGCTTCGTGGGACTGATCGCGCCGCATATGGCGCGCTTTCTCATCGGGACGGACGCAAGGTTTTATCTGCCGTTTACGGCGGTGATCGGGGCAGCGCTCCTCCTCGTGTCAGATACGGTGGGCAAGCTGATCCTCTATCCGGTGACGATTCCCGTTGGGATTGTCATTTCGTTCTTCGGCGTGCCGCTCTTTATCCATCTGATTTTGCGCAATCGGAGGGGACTCTAATGGCTGAGAAAGAAAAGACGAGTCTAGCAGTTGAGCAGCTGAGCTTTGGCTATCGAAAGGGCAGGAAGATTCTCGATGGGGTTTCACTAACGGTGCAGGCGGGGGAGGTGCTGGGGCTCCTCGGCCCTAACGGTACGGGCAAGACGACGCTCATCAAGTGCATCGCCCAGCTCCTGCGCCCGGATGCGGGGATCGTACGCGCCTATGGAGAACAGCTTGCAGATCTGCATCCGACAGAGGTCGCAAAGCGCATTGCCTATGTACCGCAGTATACGAACGCAGCGTTCGGCATGACGGCGCTCCAAACGGTGCTGATGGGTCGCCTGCCCTATGCAGGATACCGCTATCGGGCAGAGGATGAACGCATCGCCTTTCAGGTGATCCGGCGGATGGAGTTGACGGATTTTGCAATGCGGAACATCCAAGAGATGAGCGGCGGCGAGCGGCAGCGCGTCTTCATCGCGCGGGCACTGGCGCAGGAAACCGGCATCATCATCCTTGATGAACCGACGGCGAGCCTCGATCTTTACCATCAGCTCTTTATCCTGCGCCTCATTACAGAGATTGCAAAGAATGAGAACATCGCCGTCCTCATGACCATCCACGATCTCAACCTTGCCTCGCTCTTTTGCGATACCCTGCTCATGTTGAAGGATGCGCATGTATTCGCATATGGGGGTGCGCAGGAGGTGCTGACCGAGGAGAATGTCGCGGCGATGTACGGCGTACAGACGTGCGTGACCGTCGAGGATGGACGAAAGCATGTGCGATTGTTGAAGGATGGGTAGGAAAGGAGAAATGATGCAAATACAACGTGTGTCTGCGCTCCTGCTCTGCGTGCTGCTTCTGTTCGCGGCGCTCGGCTGCAGCGGGTCTCCGACAGAGCAGGCGGGCGGCTATCAGGTGACGGATGCCGAGGGGCGGGTGGTGATGTTTGAAGAAAAGCCCGTGCGCGTGCTGAACTATGCGCTCTGGCTCGATGATATTGTGCTCGGGCTCGTGCCGCCGGAACGTCTCGTCGGCATCGATCATCTGGCGGACGATCCGAACAGCTCAAATATCGTCGGGATTGCAGAGCAGATTCCCGTGAAGCTGAATCAGCCGTCGGCGGAGCAGGTCGTAGCACTGCACCCCGATGTCGTCTTTCTCGATGCGGGAAAGGACGCCGCCGTGGCAGATACCCTGCGCGATCTCGGTATTCGGGTCGTTGCGTGTGAGAAGCCGCGCTCTGCAGATGGGGTGCGCGCTGCCGTCCGGCTCGTCGCCGCCGCGCTCGGTGAGGAGACAAAGGGGACGGCGCTGATCTCTGCCTATGATGCGGAGTGTCAGACACTCGCCGCCCGTGTTGCGGCGATTCCGCCCGCAGCGCGCAAGACAGTGCTCGTCATCTCCATGTCGCCGACGTTCGGGAGCAAGGGAGGGCTGTTCGACCATCTCTGCACGATGGCGGGGGTACGCAACGGCGCGGCAGAGATCGGCCTCACGGCGGGGCAGGCACTGACGAAGGAACACATCCTCGCGGTGAATCCCGATGTCATGATTGTGCCGGTCTGGAATGACCACGGCAGCTACGACATCGACAAGTTCAACCGCGAGTACCTCGAGGATCCCGCACTGCAGACGGTGAAGGCAATCCGTGACGAGCAGATTGTGCGCCCCCATGAGGGCTATATCTACAATGCATCGCAGGACATGGTATTCGGAGCACAGGACATCGCGCACATGGCCTACGGAGATGTGGTGGAGCAGCCCGTCGGGCGGCATCTGAGTGTAGTGGATGGGCAGTAAAGCCTCCTCTGCCGCGGCGGTAGAGGCTGATTTGCTGCCTCCCCCGTGTACGACGGGGGAGGGGGATCACGCGCAGCGTAGTGAAAGGGGCGTCCCCAATATCGTTTATTTTAAGGAGGATATTTATGAGAAAGAAACAGTGGATGGCAGGACTCTCGTGTGCACTTTGCGCAGTTCCACTCGCGGCGCAGGCGGCAGAGGAGACACAGAGCTATGAGACACCGTCGGTCAACGTGACGGCGCAGGGCTATGAGAAGGAGACGCTCATGACACCGGCCGATACGACAGTCTATACCGCCGAGGAGTTGAAGAAAACGGGCGTACGCGATGTAATCTCTGCGCTGAAGTTCAAGAATGGTGTGCATTTCACGAGCATGGGACCCGACGGGCAGACGTGGATCACGGGCAATGCGGGCGCGAATCTGCGCGGCGTAGACAGTGGGACGCTCGTCCTCATCGACGGCGTGCCCGCGTCGTTCAACAATGTGAGCCATCTCGATATGATGCGCCTCGATGCAGTGGAGCGCGTGGAGGTCGTCAAGGGCGGCGGCTCCGTGCTCTACGGCTCTGAGGCGTTTGGCGGCGTCATCAACGTCATCACGAAGGCGCAGTATAAGAACAGCGTGCGCGTTGCGGCGGGTGACCGCGGACAGCGTGACTATGCGGCAACCATTGACCTCGGCAAGGTCGGGCTTGCTGTCAGCCGTTCATACTACGGCAAGACGGGGAATCTGACGGATGTGCTCGGGGATCTGAAAATCAACGGCGTTGAAACGCCTTATATGGTCGGATTCGGCAAGAGCCGCAAGGATCATGTGAATCTGACCTACAAAATCAATGACGCGATGCGGCTCTCCTATATCTACAGCGGCAAGAATCACTCCATTCACTACAATGACGCGGCGGGGCAGCTGCTCAAGTATTTCAACTACGACGATGACGAGCATTTTGCGAACTTTAGTTATCAGGATCAAAAGGGATGGTCGGGCAGTGCGTACTACAACTACCGCTCGATCTCGAACCCCGACTATTTTACGGCGAATCCGAGCGTCGTGGAGTGGGAGAAGAGCCACCACCGCCACTACGGCGCAGAGGTGAAGAAGGTCTGGAAGGACGATGTGAGCACCACCCTCGTCGGGCTCTCAGCGAAGCGGCAGACCTATGTCAACGAGAATCAGAAATATCGGAAGTATAGAGAGAGCGACAGTACCCTTAGACCCTATGCGAAGTTTGGCGGCTACGGGATGAATGAATACTCACTCATCGCCTCCTACGACCGCGATCTCAGCCCCGTAACGGCCGCGATCCTGAGTACGCGTGCGGACTGGGTGAAGTCCTCGGCGGGTGCCTACAGTGCCTTCCTCCCGCAGCTGCAGGTGACGACGCGCCTCAGTCGTGACAGCGCCGTCTATGCGAGCGTCGGGAAATTCTTTCGCATGCCGAACTTCCGCAACCTCTACTACGCGAGTGCAGTCATGGTGCCAAACCCAAATCTGAGTCCCGAATCCGGTTGGAACTATGAGGCGGGTTATAAGTACGACAACAAAGGGCGCCGCTTCACCGCGACGGTATTCCACACGAGCGTGAGCGACCAGATCGTCGGCATCAAGGGGGCGGATGGCAAGAGCTACCAGACGAACGCCGCATCCTACCGTAATACGGGCGTGGAAATCTCCTACGCGCAGGATGTGGATGCGCATTTCAGCTTCAATACGGGCGTTACCTACGGCAATCCTGAGCGCAAGTACAAGGCGGGGCAGGACTGGGTGCGTGCGCTTGGCCGCTATCAGATGACGGCAGGCGTGAACTATGAGAACCGCGACCTTACGGCGGCACTCAGCCTCAGCTACTGGGGGGATCGCGGGTACAACAGTACACGCAGCGAGCGCACCTCCTTCGTGCCGATTTCCGGTAATCTCCTCGTCTCGAACCTTCACGTCGCCTATCGCTTCACGCCCGCGCTCATGGGCACGTTCGATGTGGACAATCTCCTTAATCGCCGCGACCATACGAACAGCGGCACCTACTACATCGTCGGACGCTCCTTCCTTGTCGGCGTGAATTACGTTTTTTGATCGGCGTCCTGTCTATGACAACACCCCGATGGCATCTGCCGTCGGGGTGTTGTGCGTTACGGATGAATTTTTTCAAACCGCCATTCCTGCGGTGCATTGGGATATTTCTCCCGATCGACGGCACTCATGAACATCGTGAGCGGGCGCGCATAGATGCCGTAGGTTCCATAGAGTGCCTGATAGATGACGAGCACCTCGCCCGTCTCCGTGTGCTCCGCCGTGGTCTCGATGCGGTAGAGATTTCCCTTGAAGTGCCGCCAGATTTCGCCGTGTGTGGGATGGTCACGCATGAGATGCCCTCCTGATCATTCGCATAAATAACATTGTCTGCGAATGATTATAGAGAGTTATCGAAATACTGTCAAAAGTCCTTTTCACAGTATTTTATGGAAGAAAATCGTGCGAATCCTTTTCTCATCGTGCGAATTCGTGTAGAATTGGAGAAAGGTACAGAATTGGACGTATTGCCCACAAGGGGAAAGGAGTGTGACGAAATGAAACATATGGTGAAGCTGCCGGGCGGGGTGCGGGTGCCCGCGCTCGGGCAGGGGACATGGTGCCTTGGCGATACACCTGAAACGTATGCACGCGAGATAGAGGCATTGCGTGCAGGGATCGAGGCAGGGATGATGCTGCTCGATACGGCGGAGAGCTACGGCGACGGCCGCGCAGAGCGGTTGGTCGGTGAGGCGATCCGTCCGTATGACCGTGCGCATCTCTTCCTCGTGTCAAAGGTTCTGCCGTCAAACGCATACGGAACGCGTCTCATGACCTCGCTGGAACGCAGTCTCTCCCGTCTTGGGACGGACTATCTCGATCTCTATCTCTATCATTGGTGCGGGGCGCGTCCGCTTGCGGAGATGGTCGTGGCGATGGAGGAGGCACGCGCGGCGGGCAAGATTCGCGCGTGGGGCGTGTCGAATCTCGATACCGCCGACATGGAGGAGCTGTGGCGGGTGCCGGGCGGTAAGAACTGCGTCGTGAATCAGGTGCTCTACCACGTGGGGTCTCGTGGAATCGACTACAGCCTGCTTCCGTGGATGCGCGCGCATGGCGTTGCGCTGATGGCGTACTGCCCGCTCGCACAGGCGGGGCGGCTCGGCTGTGACCTCCTCGGGAGCACCGTCCTCAAGGAGATGGCGGAGAAATATGGCGCGACCTCCGCGCAGGTTGCGCTCGCGTGGGCAGTGCGCGACGGCAATACCATCGCGATTCCACGCACGGGACGGCGGGAACACGCCGTCAGCAACGCGGGCGCGGATGCGCTTGACCTCACGTCGGAGGACTGCGCCGCGATTGACCGCGTATTTCCGCCACCGACGCGGAAAGAGCCGCTGCATATCGAGTGATGAGGTTCTTAAACGCGCTATGCCTCTCCGAAAGAAATCCGCCGGTATTTAGGCAGATAAGCGCACGACCGCTTGTAGAGCGAGGTGTTCGCGTGCTGGGCATACCACAACTTTTGTGAAAGAGCCTGAAAAAGCCCGTTTGGCATGATGTGCCAAGCGGGCTTTTTCGTAAATACGTTTGCTTTTTCGATGTGGTTCGATATAATAAAAGAGGAACGCCTAGGGCGGGAGTCATCCCGCGGCGGTATCTTTCCCCCGAAAGGGGGTGAGCGGATATGAGCGAAATGGATGCGATCATGTTGTTGATCGTTGCCACAGGCTATATTCTTGCGATAACGAAAAAGTAACCGCCCATTCAGCCAAATGAGCGGTTGTTTAGAAAATAACAACCAATTTTTGGAAAGATGCCGCACAGGGCGTTCTTTCTATGATCATTATAACAGGTGCGTGCGCGGATGACAAGCGTTATTTCTGGAGCGCGACGACTTCGTAGGGGCGCAGGTCGCCCGCAAGCCCATCATAGTTGCCGAGGAGTTTTGTCAAGCCCGCCGCCGCAAGACCCGCAAGGGAGTCCTCCATGAGTGGGGTGTTCGCGGCGCGGAAGTTGCAGTAGACGCGGAGCTTGCTGCTGCCGAGGCTGCGCTCGTAGGCGAGGACGCTCGCGTTCCCGCGTTCGAGGAAGAAGAGATCGCCCTTTTGGATGAGCGGCATTTCCTTGCGCAGGCGGATGAGTGTCTGATAGAAGTGAAAGACGGAGTCCGCATCCCTGCGTGCGGCTTCGGCCTGCACTGTCCGCTGACACAGGAGACGGAGGGACTGATCAATGCCACGCGGATTTCGCAGATGAAGGACGGCGTGATCATTATCAACAACGGGCGCGGGCAGCTCATTGTGGAGGCAGATCTTGCCGCCGCCCTCGCGTGCGGGAAAGTCGGCTGTGCTGCGGTTGATGTGGTGTCGCAGGAGCCAATTTGCGCGGACAATCCACTCCTCACTGCGCCGCGCTGCATCATCACGCCGCACATTTCGTGGGCAACGAAGGAGGCACGTGTGCGGATCATGCAGACGATGGCTGAGAATGTGCGGTCGTTCATGGACGGTGCGTCGATGAATGTGGTGAATGAACCCTAAATAAAGGATGCGTATGTACTTGGATGGATAAAAGCATGTGCGGCTGCTGAAAGATTGCTGATAAAAGGCGCTTCCTGCGCATGAACTTTTTGTGCAAAGGTGGGGGCTTTGTGGTATAATGGGCTGAATCACTGTCTATATCCACCGAAGTTTCCTTCATATAAATTAGGAGCGTGACAATACTTGTTCGGAATATCTGCGATTTTGAAACGATTCCTCGGCGACAACAACGAAAAGGAGATCGCGCGCTACCGCGAAATGGTCGATCAGATCAACGCGCTCGAACCGGCGATGACGAATCTCACGGATGACAAGCTGACGAGCGCTACAGGGCGTTTCCGCGAGCAGCTGGCAGCGGGGCAACCGATGGAGGAGCTCCTACCGGAGGCGTTTGCGGTCGTGCGCGAGACTTCGCGGCGCGTGCTCGGCATGCGGCATTTCGATGTGCAGCTCATGGGCGGTATCTGCCTGCATGAGGGGCGCATCGCTGAGATGCGCACAGGTGAAGGCAAGACCCTCGTCGCCACGACGGCGGTGTACCTCAATGCACTCGCCGGCAAGGGTGTCCACATGGTGACGGTCAACGACTATCTCGCGCGGCGCGACAGCGAGTGGATGGGGAAACTCTATCGCTACCTTGGACTTTCGGTGGGGCTGATCGCACACAATATGGACTTTCCAGAGCGCAAGGCAGCGTATGCGGCAGATGTGACCTTTGGAACGAACAATGAGTTCGGCTTTGACTATCTGCGTGATAATATGGTGCTCTCAGAGGGGCAGATGGTGCAGCGCCCGCTCCACTATGCCATCGTGGACGAGGTGGACTCCATCCTCATCGACGAGGCGCGTACGCCGCTCATCATCTCCGGCCCCGGCACGAAGTCTACGGAGAACTACGCGGTCATGGCAAATGCCGTCCGCCAGCTCAAAGAGGGGGAGGACTACACCGTCGATGAGAAGGCTAAGACCGTCGCACCCGCGGACTCTGCCATACCAAAAATCGAAAAGATTGTCGGCATCCAGAATCTCTACGCCCCCGAGAACATTGAGCTGTCGCACTGCTTTACCGCGGCGCTGCGCGCAAAGGCTCTGATGCACCGCGACCGCGACTATGTGGTGCGGGACGATGAGATCGTCATCGTGGACGAGTTTACGGGCCGCCTGATGGAGGGCCGCCGTTACTCCGACGGCCTGCATCAGGCGATTGAGGCGAAGGAGGGCGTGAAGATTCAGCGGGAGTCGCAGACACTCGCGAGCATCACATTCCAGAACTATTTCCGCATGTACGGCAAACTCGCAGGCATGACAGGCACGGCAAAGACCGAGGAAAATGAGTTCCTAAAGATCTACAACCTCCCCGTCGTCGTCATCCCGACGAATAAGCCCATCGCGCGCATTGATGAGCCGGATGTCATTTACAAGACGAAAGCAGCGAAGTACCGCGCCGTCGGACGTGCGGTGAAAGAGATCCACGAGACGGGGCAGCCCATCCTCATCGGTACGACCTCCATCACGCAGTCTGAGGAGCTGTCGAGCCTGCTGAAGAAAAACGGCATTCCTCATGTGGTGCTGAACGCAAAGTTCCACGAGAAAGAGGCTGAAATCGTTGCAAACGCGGGCCAAAAAGGTGCCGTCACCATCGCGACGAATATGGCGGGGCGCGGCACGGACATCAAGCTCGGCGAGGGGGTAGAGGCGCTTGGCGGGCTCTACATCGTCGGCACGGAGCGGCACGAGTCGCGCCGCATCGACAACCAGCTGCGCGGGCGCTCCGGGCGTCAGGGCGACCCCGGTGCCTCGAAATTCTTCCTCTCGCTCGAAGATGATCTCATGCGTCTTTTTGCCTCCGACCGCATCGCGGGCATCATGGACCGCCTCGGCATGGAGGAGGATGAACCCATCGAGCACGCCATCATCACGCGCTCCATTGAGCACGCACAGAAAAAAGTCGAGGCGCGCAACTTTGACATCCGCAAGCACGTGCTCGAATATGACGACGTGATGAATCAGCAGCGCGAGGTCATCTATGGCGAGCGCAGGAAAATCCTGCTCGGGGAAAATCTGCGTGAGAACATCATCGCCATGGTGCACCACATCATCAAGGACGAAATGACGCAGTACGCGAACGAAAAACTCTATCCGGAGGAATGGCAGCTGGAGGCGCTCATCGAGGATGCGGAAAAAGTCTACGCACCCAAGGGGCTGCTCCAAAAGGAAAAACTCGAAGCGCTCGCACGCGATGAGATCCAAGCCGAACTCGAAAAGGTCGCAGAGCAGGCCTATCGGACCCGCGAGCTGATGTTTGGCGAGGAGAATATGCGCGAGCTCGAAAAGGTCGTCATGCTCCGTGTCGTCGATCAGAAGTGGATGGATCACCTCGACCACATGGATATGCTGCGCAAGGGCATCAACCTGCGCGCGTATGGGCAGCGCAACCCGCTCGTGGAGTACAAGATAGAGGCGCTCACGATGTTCGAGGAGATGGAGGCCGCCATCATGGATCAAATCGCCTCCCTCATGTACCATGTGAGCATCGTCACGCCCGCAGGCGCCGCCATGCAAGCGGATGCGGCAAAGGCTGCGGGGGATATGCCCGCGCCTGTTGTGGACGAGGGGGCGCAGCGGCGTGCCGAGCAGCTCCTTGCACACGAGCGCGCGAAGCTTGAGGATCATCTCATGAACGCACGCGCCTCCCACGGGGGAGAGTCCATGCCCGCTGAGGTGAAAAAGCCAAAGAAAGAGGATGGGAAGAAGGTCGGGCGCAACGCCCCCTGTCCCTGCGGCAGTGGGAAGAAGTATAAGAACTGCCATGGGAAGGATAAATAAAATGGGCTTTGGGATACTGCCCAACGTGAACGCCTCGCTGCGCAAACGTTCGCGTGCTTGTATGCTTAAATACCGACGAATTTCTAAACGACCTTCGGTTGAACGACGAAATTCGTCGGGGCATACCGCACGCTTTTCCCGTTTGCTCCACTAGGGTTCACTTTTGAGCAATATATCCCTGCACTCTTGCTGCGTGTCAGTCTGATACGGAAATAAATGGGAAATTTAAGGATACAATTATGCTGGAAGATCTGAAACCGATACTGAATGATCTGGGCGAAAAGCTCGATCAGATGCGCATCTCCCTTGAGATCCCCGCGAAAGAGGAGAAGATCGCCGAGCTTGAATACAAGATGGGCGAGCCGTCGTTCTGGGATGATGCGGCAGCAGCGCAAAAGCTTAATCAAGAGCTTGCGGCGCTCAAAGGCGGCGTCGATACCTATAAGGAACTCAAAGCGAAATACGAGGACGCCGAGACCCTTTACGAAATGGGCATTGAGGAAGGCGACACCTCGATGGAGGGGGACATCCGCGCAGATCTGGATGCCATCGCGCAGGGGCTTGAAACGCTCCAGCTGGAGGTGCTGCTCTCAGGGGACTACGACGCGAACAACGCCATCTTGACGCTCCACGCGGGCGCAGGCGGCACGGAGGCGCAGGACTGGACGCAGATGCTCCTTCGGATGTACGGGCGTTGGGCAGAGCGGCACGGCTTTACCGTCGAGACTGCCGATTTGCAGCCGGGCGATGAGGCGGGCGTAAAGTCTGCAAGCCTTTTCATCAAGGGGCATAACGCCTATGGCTTTTTGAAGTCGGAAAAGGGTGTCCATCGCCTTGTGCGCATATCCCCGTTTGATTCGCAGGCGCGGCGGCACACATCGTTCTCGGCGTGCGATGTGATGCCGGAGATTGATGATGCCGTCGAGGTGCCCATCAACATGGACGATGTGCGCGTTGACTATTTCCGCGCGAGCGGCGCGGGTGGACAGCACATCAACAAGACCTCGTCCGCCGTGCGCATGACCCATGCGCCGACGGGCATCGTTGTGCAGTGCCAGAACGAGCGTTCACAGCTTCAGAACAAGGAGCAGTGCATGAAGATGCTCCGCGCCAAACTCTTTGAACTGGAGCAGGAGAAAAAGGAAGAGGAGATTGCAAAACTCGAAGGCGTACAGCAAAAAATCGAGTGGGGCAGTCAGATCCGCTCCTACGTGTTCCAGCCATATACCATGGTCAAAGATGTGCGCACGAATGCCGAGACCGGAAACGTGCAGGCGGTGATGGATGGGGAGATTGACCCCTTTATCCGCGCGTACCTCAATGCCAAGGCAAATCACGAGTTCTGAGCAGGGCCGTTTTCGATTCGTTTGTGTCGCGCCACCTTGGCAAAGGAGGTTTCACCATGTGGAAAGTTTTTGCCGCCCTGTTCTGCATCGTCGTGGGCATTGTTTGCGGGATTGCCGTACTCCCCTATGCAGCGTCGGAGATGGTCGCGGACGCGCTGCGGCAGCAGACAGCGGCGGAGGATGTACAGGTTTCCATCATCGACAGTCCGCGTCTCATCTTCGGCGAAATTGGTGCCATTGACGGGGTTGTCCGGCAAGGGCGCATTGGCAAGATCTTCGTCCGTGAGCTGACGATGACGGGCACGGGCATCCGCTTTGAGCCCTTGACCCTCCTGCGCGAACAGAAAGTTGTCGTGACGGAGGCAGAATCTATCGAACTGCACGGCATCATTGATGAGGATGCGATTCGTGAACTCATCACAAAATCCTCCAGTAAGTTTGAGGATGTTGCAGTGACCGTTACGCCGGGCAACGTGCTCGCCACGGCAAAGACCCGCGCCTTTGGACAGACCTTTGAAGTCGAAATCGACGGGGCATTCACCATCGTCTCGGGCGATCTTTACTATAAGGTGCGGAGCATCTCGGCGCGCGGCAAAGGGATGAACGCTCTGCGGCTCGATGCGCTCTTTGAAGATGTGATTGTTGCACGCGCGGACTCCCTGCCGTTTGGGCTGGCCTTCCAAAATGTCGAGGCACGTGATAGTGTCGTCACGCTGACGGCACGCAAATAAGGGGATGTATGCGCGGTACGCGCATACACAGATATGAGATAATGCATTCCCCCAAAGGAATTATTGTACATGAAGAAATTTCACTATCATCCCGTTCTCCTCGTAGCGATTTTCGTTGGGTTTATCGCCAGTTTCATCATCGGGGTGGAGCGGCACGCCGTCGAGGAGCGTTCCCGCACCGTAGAGCTTGCCATCGACTACGAGGGGCTTTTAGAGCTTGCTGCGCGTGAGGGACTGCCCGCAGAGACGGTGCTCGCACGTGCGAAGGAGGTGGGCATCACCTCGCTCGCCGTCTATGAGACGACGTTCAAAAAATTCAACCTCAATGGCAAGGCGGTTGCGCTCACAGGGGCGGATCTCCTCGCACGCTATCATGCCGGCATGTTGACCGATCCCCGCTGGCGTGCGCTCGTGGAGGAGGGCAAGGTCGTCGGCACTGAGGTCTACGTTGTCGGACATGACCCCGTCGCCTATGCCGAGCTGAAGGACGATCTCATGCGCCGCTTCGGCTCCGCACGTGTCTCCATTCTCACGGTTGGCAGTGATGAAGTCATTGCGGTCAAGGACTCCTACGAGGCCTTTGAAAAGCGCAACATCGGCCTGCCGACGGATGAGATGATGGCGGTCAATGCCGCAGGGTTCGACGTGATCGCACGCCCCTCCAACTACCATGATTGTACGCCGAATGACGTGCGTTCTGTATTCGCACGCATGGAGGGCATTCGCGTCTCCGCTGTCGTATTCTCGGGGACAGAGACGCTCGGCGCACCGAAGGCACTCCAAACGACCATCGACGAGATGCGGGCGCAGGGGATGACACTCGGCCTTATCGAGGGCGTTACACAGCTCCAGTTCTATCGTCAGCAGGGCATGGATGAGATTGCGGCAGGGCTTGGCTATGACCATGTAGCGCGGCTCTACTCCATCCCCAAGGATGAGCTGAAAAAACTCAAAATTGATGCCGCTGTCGAGCGTTGGGTGACGACGGATGAGGAACGCAACATCCGCATCAATCTCCTGCGCATCTACGAGGAGCCGGCGCCAGGTCTATCGCTTCTCGAAACGAATATGAAATACTTTGCCGATACGCGTGCGGCGCTTCAGGCACGCGGCTTTCAAATCGGCCGCGCGGGGACGTTCGCCGTCTATGAACCGCCGCGTATTCTGCGTGCCTTTGTCATCATGGGCGTTGCGGCGGCGGGGATGCTCTATCTCTCGCTCGTCATCCCCGCGCTGAATAGAAATAAACGCCGGCTATTGCTGCTCTTTGGCGTATTCGCGCTGATTGGCATGGGGCCGATTTTCCTCGGTGCAGGGGGGAAGGTACGCCTTCTCGCGGCGCTTTTGAGTGCGAACCTCTTTCCGGCACTCGCCATGATTGGTCTGCTCGATCTTTTGCGCACGCGGCGCTTTCCAAAGCATACCCCCACGTGGCGCATTCTCATGGCGGGACTTGTGCTTCTCGGCATCACCAGTGCACTGTCGATGATGGGCGCCGCCTATCTTTCGGGAGCGCTCTCAGATACACGGTACTTCCTTGAGTTCGATATTTTCCGCGGCATCAAACTGACCTTTGTCCTGCCGATGGTTCTCGTTGCCATAGCATTTTTGCAGCGCTTTGATGTCTTTGACGGACGTTTTGCTGCCGCATCGGGTGCATTGGGACAGATCAAGGAGATCTTGAACCTGCCTGTGCGCGTCGGCTC
The DNA here is from genome assembly GCA_938045435.1 of uncultured Selenomonas sp. Taxonomy (GTDB): domain Bacteria; phylum Bacillota; class Negativicutes; order Selenomonadales; family Selenomonadaceae; genus Centipeda. The sequence goes on along the minus strand of CALIBA010000186.1, from coordinate 6,897 downwards.
GCTGCTCGGTGCGCTCCTCCTCCTTGGAGCACTCGTCGTCTTAGTCCTGCGCAGCGGACATACCTCCGGGATGCCTGTGCCGGGGATTGAACTAAAATTCCGTGCATTCTTGGAGCAGATGTTCTACGCGCGTCCACGTACGAAAGAGCTGATGATCGGGCATCCCGCGTTCCTGCTTGCCGTCTATGCAGCGGCGCGGCGCGCACCTGCGATGGTGCTTTTGGGGCTTGTCCTCGCAGCGACCATTGGGCAGGGGTCTATGGTTGAGACTTTTGCCCATATGCGCACGCCGATCGAGATGTCGTTTGTGCGCGGCATCGGCGGCGTCTGTCTCGGTGCGGCAATCGGTGCGCTGCTCATCGGCCTTGTCACGGCGTGGAATCATCTGTTGGAGCGGGTGAAACGGGCGGTTTGACCTGCATGATGAAACAGAAGAAGCGCTGGGATTGAACCGCACGAGGATGCTGTCATTTGTGCAACGAAGCGTTCGCGTGGGGATTGCGTTTTCGACAATGGTTTATATTTTATAGAAATGGGAAAACGAAACGGAGGACATGATACCCGATGAAGCGGATCGTCGTATCGGGGTACTACGGTGCAAAGAACGCGGGGGACGAGGCAATGCTCGCGGCAATGCTCGAGGTACTCGGAGACCTGGACCCAGAACTTCATATCACGGTCATCTCCGCCGACCCTGCGGACACCGAGCGCCGTCATGGGGTACATGCCGTTGGCGCGATGGATGCGGGTGCGATCTTTGGCGCTGTACGCCGCGCAGATCTCCTCATCAGTGGCGGCGGCAGCCTCCTTCAGAATGTGACGAGCCGCCGCAGTCTCTACTACTATATGGCAGTCATCACCCTTGCCCTCCTCCTCGGACGGCGCGTGATGCTCTACGCGCAGGGAATCGGACCGGTCACCGGGCGGTTTGCATGTCTGTGTATGCGTCTTATCGGCAACCGTGTTTCGCTGATTACCGTGCGCGACGAGGGCTCGATGGCGGAGCTGCGCCGCCTTGGCATTCAGCGCCCCCGCATGGAGTGCACGGCAGACCCCGTGCTTGGCATCCATCCCGTCGGGCGCGAAGCGGGGCGCTCCATCCTCAGCCGCTACGGTGCGGACGGGGCAAAACCTGTTGTCGGCATCTCCGTGCGGGACTGGCAGGGCTGGCAGCACTACAAGGAGATCCTCGCAGAGATCAGCGATGCCATCGTCCGGGAAATGGAGGCGCGTGTGGTCTTTCTCCCCATGCAGTACCCAGAGGATGTCAGAACCGCCGAAACCGTTGCTGCGTGGACGCATGAGGAGTGTACCGTTCTCACGGACGAATATACAACGAGTGAAATGCTCTCCCTCGTCGCCAATATGGATCTGATGATTGGCGTGCGTCTGCATGCGCTGATCTTCGCCGGGGTCATGGGCATCCCGATGATTGGCATTTCCTATGATCCCAAAGTCGATCGCTTTCTGCGCTCCATTGGGGAAAAACCTGTCAATGACCTCCAAGACATCACCACAGCAAGCGTTATGAAAGAAGTGCGGCGCAAATGGGCAGCACGCAAAGAATTCTGTGCCGCGAACAGCGAGCTCCTCACGAAGATGCGCACCCTTGCCACGCGCAATGCCGAGCTTGCCATGCAACTTGTGCAGGAGAAAAAATAAATACGGGCTTCTTAAGAAAACCTTTCTCAATACACTTGCGTCTGTACGCCGATGGTGTTATGCTAGGGGCAGAAGAAAGCACAGCAGTGTACTTTGATATGACGAATATATAAGAAGGAGGGCTTTATCATGGCAAAGGCGGCAGTTGTATTTTGGAGCGGCACGGGAAATACCGAGAAAATGGCAGGTGCTGTTCTTAAAGGCGTAGAAAAGGGCGGCGCAGAAGCGGAACTCTTTCATGTGAGTGACTTCTCTGTGGAGAAGATGGCGGAGTTCAACGGGTTCCTCTTTGGCTGCCCCGCCTCCGGCGTGGAGGATCTGGAGGAGAGCGAGTTCGAGCCATTCTTTGAAAAAGCGGAAAAGAAGCTCTCTGGGGTACCCGTCGGCCTCTTTGGCTCCTATGGATGGGGCGGCGGTCCTTGGATGGAGTCGTGGACGGAGCGCGTGCATGCGGCCGGTGCGAATCTCGTTGCAGACGGCGTTATCCAGGAAGCCGATCCGGATAGTGCAGGACTTGCCGCGTGTGAGGAGCTCGGAGAGACGCTTGCCAAGGCGATCTCATAACGACTGCTTATTCGGGGGCGTACAAAAAAGCTGCTGCATACATGAGCGTGTGCAGCAGCTCTTTTTTCGTGTTATGTGGGGGAGGAATGACGATGTACCAACGCATTGAGCGCGCGGGATTCTACTATGGATTTCCTGTGATTTTGATGACGACGAGAGACAAAGAGCGTGGCACAGACAATGTGACACCGCTCTCCTCGTCATGGACATTGAGCGATACCATTGTCATTGGCATCGGCAGGAACAACAAGGGATTCCAAAATCTTTCAGAAGGGGCCGATGCTACCTTCAGCGTACCGGACGCAGGGCTGTATGAAAAGGTCAAGCGCATCGAGAAGATGACGGGCGCTGAGGAGGTGACAGGGATCAAGAAAGACCTCGGCTATACCTATGCTGCAGATAAGTTTGCCGTCGCCGGGTTCACCAAGCTGCCGGGGGAAACTGTCGCCACCGTGCGGATTGCCGAGTGCCCCATCCACATAGAGAGTGTTGTGGAAACCATCACAGAAAGAGATTGGTTCGCGGTTGTTGCCTGCCGAATGACGGCGCTCTTGGTCTCTGACGCACTTTTGCAGGATGGGCGCATCGACACGCAAAAATGGCACCCGCTCATCTATAAATTTAAGGAATATACGACGACAGGCGCACGTCTCGGCCTGAACTTCGGCTTTCAGGAATCCTAAAGAGCCAGGACATCCCTGTAGGCATCATTTCGCGTCATCAGCTTTTCGGCGTAGGAGCAGACGGGGATGATCTTTTTCCCCTGACGACGCGCCGCATGGATGATCTCCTCGATGAGACGGCGGGCGATGCCCTGCCCTCCATAGGCGGAGTCCACCTCTGTATGTGTGATGATCCAGCGTCCCTCGCTTTCTTTTATCTCGGCGATGCCGATGCACGTTTCGTCATCATAGGCGGCGCTGCGGCTCTTTTCGGGTTCAAATAAAATATTCATGGCGGATTCCTTTTCCTGTGCAGACGGCATGGGGCATATTACCCATGCCGTCAGTTCATGCACCGATTCACAAAATCTGCGATTTCCCGGATGGACTGTATGGATTCTTCCATCTCCGGCAGGAGCAGCGCAAAGTCATGCGGCATGCCAGGGTAGATGCTGAGCGTCACGGGGACGCCGTCCGCTGCTGCCTTTTCGGCCAGTTTTTGATTTTCTGTCAAAAACAGCTCGTTCCCGCCGGTCTGAATGAGGAGGGGCGGCAGCCCCGTAAGATCCGCATAGACGGGGGAGAGGCGCGGGTCCTTGCGGTCGAGTGTGCCCGCGTAGGCAGGTGTTTTCACGGCGTCATAGAGCGGCGTTCCGATGCCGAGCACCATGTCCTCGGCGGCTTTTGCCGTGCGCGAAGTGTTTTCCGCGTGCTCTAAGGTCGCCCATGGCGAGGCGAGTGCAATCACAGATGGCAGGGGGATCTTTTGCTCTCTTAGGTGGAGGGCCAGTTCCAGAGCGAGATTGCCGCCGGCCGCATCTCCGACGAGGATGATGTTCCACGGCTTTATCCCGCGCGAGAGCAGCCCTTGATAGACGGCGGCGGCATCTTCGAGCGCGGCAGGGTAAACATGTGTCGGCGCGAGGCGGTAGTCCACGGCATAGACCTCTGCGGCACGCGTGCGTACAGCCTGTCGGAGAGCAAGCAGCCGGTGTGCATCGCTCATGCCAAGTACGTAGCCGCCGCCGTGCAGCTGAAGGATGACGCGATTGGTTTCTTTATTTGCGGCACGCATATGCTCCACGCGAATGCCGCCGATGCTCTCGTGCGCCCACGTCCAGCCGTCTGGTGCGGCAAAGGGCTGTGCGCTCGCAGTGGACTGCGGGCGAAAGAGTGTCTGCATCTTATTGGCAATGTAGGTCTGTTTTTCCGCACCCGTGAGGATCACGCCGCGCTCCGGCATCGCGAGGGGGCTGGCACCTGCCTGCGGCAGGGATGCGAGAGATGCCGCCATGAGCCCTGTGGCAAGACAGATCTTGATGGCGCCGCAAAGCCTTGCGCCTGCGGATTTTTGACTGTATCGTGTCCTTGTGAAGGGCCTTGATTTTCCCCCATCACCGCGATGGACGCCATCGCTTCCCCATGCGCGGCGTATGATGTTAGGCAGTTTGCTTGTCATAAATAGTCTCCCCTACATTGATACAATAAAAGCACGTGATATAGTATATAAGCTGAAATGGCAGATCGTGTTCACATGTTACGGAAAAAGACCTCTCCCCATTCCACTGGGTAAGAGGTCTTTCGCATATGGATGGGGCATATCTTGCGGCTTACATCATGGTGCTCATGAGTGCGGCGGCAGTGCCGATGGCGCCTTGTGCAGCTTTTGTTGCGAGCAGCGGTTCTCCTGCTGCCGCCGGAACATTAGGGTGCATCTTTTCCACATGCTCACTGATGATGCGCTTGCCCGCCGCAGGGTCGGAGCCGCGCGTCATGGTCTCTGAGATGAGCGCAGTGCCCTTGTAGACCCGTACGATGACCGAGCCGTCTGCGAGTACCCGCGTGATAACGGTGTCCCCCTCGTCGTCTGCGCGGTCACGGCTGTTGGCAGCCTTGGACGTGCGCAGATTTTGCAGCATTCGTGCGAATGCGTCGGAGGTATCTTCCTTTATCGCCGGGCGCCGCGCGGGCACAGCGGCAGTAACTGCACGTGCGCCGTAGAGCTTTTCGAGTTCCACTTTGATCCCCCCTTTCATGCTTCCTGCGGTATATCGCCTTCCTTACTTATAGTATCGAAGAAAAATTTACACGCTTAATGAAATTCAGCAATTTTACTTGAGTTTAACCTGCCGGGCGGGGATATGGGGCAGAGAAAAATGCCGTGTCATGCAATCGAACGTTTAAACTTGCGCACGGCGACGACAAAGAACAGCGCGGTGAAGAATGTGAGGAAGATGGCCTGCCGCCAGAGGGCATCCATGCCGCCGCCCTTGAGGAAGATCATGCGCAGGATCTCGATGTAGTGCGTCATGGGGATGGCAAGGCTGAGGTATTGAAAGAACACGGGCATAGCCTCGCGCGGGAACATGAAGCCCGAGAGGAGGAAGCCCGGCAGGAGGGTCGCGATGCTCATGAGCCCCGCCTGCAGCTGGTTCTGTGCGAGCGATGCGATCATGAGCCCCATCGTGAGCGAGGCGAGCAGGAAGAGGGTCGTGAGTCCGTAGAGGAGCAGGATGCTCCCGCGCAGGGGCACGCCGAAGACCGCAAGGGCGATGAGGACGCAGATCGTCGTCTGAATGTAGCCGAGGATGATGTAGGGCAGGATCTTGCCGATGAGCAGTTCCCATACATGCAGCGGCGTTACAAGAAGCTGCTCGAGTGTGCCCGCCTCGCGCTCGCGCACGATGGACATGGAGACCATGACCACCATGGTGATCGAGAGAATGATGCCCATGAGCGCGGGCAGCATGTAGTACGAGGTAACGGCGTCGGGGTTGTACCACGCGCGGATGCGCACGTCATAGGCCGGCGCCGCGGCAGATGCGCCGTGTGCGGCCGTGGGACGGACCTGCATTCCGAGCCCTGTTGCCGCCGCGATGGCGGAGGTCGAGGCGATGGAGTCCGAGGCGTCGACGATCATCTGGATCGGCACGGTGCGTCCGGCACTCGCCTCCTGCACGAGATCGGGCGGGAAGACGACGCCGATCTTTGCATCGCCGCGCTCGATCCGCTCGTTCAGCTCATCGTAGCTCCATGCGATATAGCGCAGGTCGAAATAGCCGCTCGCCGTCATCGCAGCAAGGAAGCTGCGGCTCTCCTCGCTCCGCGACTGATCGAACACGACCGTGGACTGGTGCCGCACGTCCGTACGGATGGCAAAGCCGAACACGACGAGATAGATGACGGGCAGGAGGAAAGTCACGCCGATCGTCATCGGGTCGCGCCGCATCTGAATGAGCTCCTTTGCGAGCAGTGCGAGAATGCGCATCATCCCTGCGCCCCCCTCTGCCGCCGGTCGTAGTAGTAACAACTACCCCCGTAAGCGCACCCCCGGCCTCTATCCCAACCATAATCCCCAATAATTCTGCAGCTCACACAGTCACAGCTGATTCCCCAAACTCAGCAGCTTCAACCACTCAAAAACCCTCCGAAACCAAAAGCGCCTTTACTAGTATCCGCAATCAGCTAGTTAAAAATGCAAAAAACCATAAAGCGGAACGCGCGCTTCCACCCGTCGAGTCAGAAGATCTCACACCCGCTATCCCACCAACTCTACCCGAAGCCGTTGTTGACTCTGCTGGTAGTTTTAATTTTAATGGCTTTGTTGCAAACGTATCTAACGTCAACTCTACTCTCCTAACTGCTCTTAAAAAATCCTTCTTTTTAATTAATGATAAAAACTTCGATATTTACCCTGAAAGACCAGTCTATTGGCGCATTTTAAGCCAAAAAAATAACCTCGACATTCTTCGTGGGGCCACCAATTCAATTAATCTCACCGTTAAGAATCCCGACACTGACGTCATCCCAAAAACCGCCGTCTCTTTTGATCAGGCCGCAGCTGGACAAACCACTAGACGAAACACATCTTCGCCAAACTTAAGTTCACTTTCTGCTATAATGGGTGACATACAGGAGGTCACCGACAACCCATTTTAGAAAATAGGTAAATTTATTTATGGCAGAATCAAAAGATACTACGGAAAGAAAACCCAAAAAGAAGACTATC
>CALIBA010000185.1 GCA_938045435.1 uncultured Selenomonas sp. | reverse complement strand
CCAAGATGCGTGCAACGCTGTCCCCTACCGCAGAAGTTGGGGCAAGAGAAAGATCGATAATGCCAAACGGAACACCAAGTCGCCGTGATGCTTCACGTGCAACAAGTTGTCCAACGCGTGTAATCTTAAATGCCGTACGTTTAATTGTTTCTGCGACCTCGGTAAAATCCGCTCCCTTCAGATCTTCCAAGGCATGCTTTACAACGCCGGGACCGCTGACACCAACATTAATGACACGATCTCCCTCAGAAACACCATGGAATGCACCTGCCATAAAAGGATTATCTCCAGGTGCATTGCAAAACACAACGATCTTCGCACACCCAAGAGCTTCTTGTTCCCGTGTGAGTTCTGCTGTACGTTTGATCGTATCCCCCATCTCACGCACGGCATCCATATTGATTCCCGCTTTTGTTGATCCTATATTCACTGATGAACATACAATATCCGTTGATGCCATGGCCTGTGGAATAGAATCAATTAGTACACGGTCACCATGTGTCATCCCTTTTTCAACGACTGCTGAAAACCCACCAATAAAATTAACACCAACTGCCTTTCCTGCACGGTCAAGTACTTCTGCTACTGGAACAAAGGAATCCGTTTTACAGGCATCCGCTGCAATCGCAATTGGTGTGACCGAAATACGTTTATTGATAATGGGAATGCCATATTCCATTTCAATATCTTCACCAGTACGCACAAGAAATTCTGCTGCATGTGTAATTTTTTCATAGATATTCTGGCAAAATTGTTCAATATTAGGGTGCGCACAATCACGCAAAGAAATCCCCATTGTGATGGTACGTACATCGAGTCGGTTTTCTGTAATCATCCGATTGGTTTCTCGGATATCCTCAAAAGTAATCACGCTGCTGCCCCTCTCTCAGATGCTATGCATAACCTGAAAGATCTCTTGATGTTGGAGTTTGATCTCAAGACCTCGCTCCTCTCCTTTTTGGCGCAAGAGCTCCTGCAGCTCCTTAAGATGAATTCCCGCATGATCCGGCATCTCTGCAATCATTACCATATTAAAAAAACCATCTATGATATTCTGGTTGACATTGAGAATATTGACACGCTGCTCCGCTAGAAGTCCACTCACCATCGCTACAATACCAACCTGATCTCGCCCGACAATGGTCACAACCAACTTCATTTTTATCGCTCCTTGTGGCATTACCATATACCATCATACATACCATGTTATCCATTGAGAGGTTTCATTGTTGGAAAGAGCAAGACATCACGGATAGATGGGCTATCCGTCAGCAGCATCACAAGACGATCGATGCCAATGCCTAATCCGCCTGTTGGCGGCAAACCATACTCAAGTGCTGTAATAAAGTCACGATCCATAACATGTGCTTCTGCGTCTCCGGCTGCACGCTGCTGAAGCTGCTCCAAGAAACGCTGTTCTTGATCAATAGGATCATTCAGCTCCGTAAACCCATTTGCAAGCTCACGACCGTAAACAAAAAATTCAAATCGATCAGTGATGCGCGGATCATCTGGATTTTTCTTAGCCAGAGGTGATATTTCTGTGGGATGACCAATGATAAATGTGGGCTGAATGAGTTTTTCTTCTACCCTATCCTCAAATACTGCATTTAAGATTCCACCGATACCATAACGTTCCTCGAAAGGAACTTGAAGTTCCTTTGCTGCTTGCCGTGCCTCGTTCAATGTTTTATAAGACAGAAAATTTTTCCCCGTCACATCATAAACCGCATCATTCATGCTAATGGTACGTATCTGGCCAAGATCAATATCCGTTCCTTGATAATGGATCTTTGTTGTGCCGAGAACATCCAGCGCAGCCTGACAAACGATTCCCTCAGTGATATTCATGAGATCGCGGTAATCTGCAAATGCTTGATAAATTTCAATTGATGTGAATTCAGGATTGTGACGTATATCCATCCCCTCATTGCGGAAAATACGGCCCATTTCATAAACACGGTCTAATCCACCGACAATTAAACGCTTAAGGCTAAGCTCTGTCGCAATACGGAGATACAAATCAATATCAAGTGCATTATGATGTGTGATAAAAGGACGCGCCGCTGCCCCTCCTGCAATCGTAGATAAAACAGGCGTCTCGACTTCAAGAAAGTCTCGTTCATCAAGATAGCGCCGAATGGACTGTATGATTTTAGTCCGTTTTCGGAATATATCACGTATCTCATAATTGACCATAAGATCGAGATAGCGTTGACGATAACGTGTATCAACATCCTTTAGCCCATGGAATTTTTCTGGAAGCGGACGGAGTGATTTTGAGAGGAGTTCAAAATCTTCTACACGGACTGTCACCTCACCTCGGCGTGTCTTAAATACAGTTCCAGAAACGCCAACAATATCTCCAATATCCAGACGCTTAAATTCTTCTTTATATTTCCGTTCACCAAGAATATCCAACTTAAAATAAATCTGGATATTTCCTGTACGGTCATTAAGCGTGGAAAAAGAAGCTTTTCCATGACCACGAATCGCCATAAGACGACCAGCTATACGTGTTTTCCCACCTTCTTCATCTTCTTCGAGATAAGCATACTGTTTTTGAAGATCCGCAGCATAATCAGCAACCTCGAATCGATGTCCGAAAGGTGCTACCCCCATCGCGCGAAAATCTTCCATTTTTTCGCGGCGAACACGCATCATTTCACTCAGATCTTGCTCTGTTAAATTCTCCAGATTCTCCTTTTCCTCCGCCATAGATGTTCCTCTCACTTCTTAATATCAATAATCTTATATTGGATGATCCCTGCTGGTGCATGAACCTGAATCACTTTCCCGATTTTCTGTCCAAGGAGCACCATACCGAGCGGCGACTCATTAGAAATTTTCCCTTCGTCTGGGTCAGCCTCTGTCGAGCCAACAATAAGGAATGTTTCATCTTCATCAAACTCTATATCCTTCACAGTGACGCGGCTACCCATTGTAACGGTTTTCCCATCGCCTGCTTTGATAATATCAGAATTCCGTATTTTAGTTTCAAGCTCTTGAATCTCACCTTCAAGAAATGCTTGCTCATTTTTAGCATCATCATACTCAGAGTTCTCAGAAAGATCCCCAAGTGCAATGGCTGCCTTTAGACGTTCCGCTACTTCGATACGGCGGACGCTTTTTAGGTAGTTCAGCTTTTCAACGAGTTTATTATATCCGTCTTCCGTTAACATGACCTTTTTTTCTGTCATGAAATTACCTCCTTTATCATATTTATCCGAGAATATTGAATGATTTATTCCTTCTCCAAGCACACAAGTATTAACGCAGCTGAGCAGGGCTCTCATCGGTTCATTTGATTGTCTGCTGTGAACAAGAGAAAGTCTCTCATTACGCCGAAGTTTTTTGAGTTGACATTCTCGTTTTTGTGCATCTTCTCTTCGGGCAAATTCTTCTGCATACACGAAGTACACTGGCCGCCTGCTACGCGTATACCTTGCTCCGTTTCCCTTATTATGCGCACGCAATCGACGTTCAAGATCATTTGTCCATCCTGCATAAAGCGTTCCATCTGCACATAACAAAAGATAGGCATAATTCATTCCTGCGCTTTTTTGATCGTGAGCTTTTCAATCGTAACATCATGGACGGGACGGTCTGCATAACCAGTTTTTGTATGTCCTATATCGTGCACAACATCCATCCCGTGAATGACTTTTCCAAAGACAGCATGATGATTGTCAAGCCATGGCGTCGCTGCAAGTGTAATAAAAAATTGACTTCCCCCAGTATTCGGTCCTGCATTCGCCATGGAGAGAATCCCCTCATCATCGTGGCGAAGTTCTGGATCAAACTCATCTGGAATATGATACCCAGGTCCTCCTGTACCGTTGCCGTTCGGATCACCGCCCTGAATCATAAAGCCATCAATGATGCGGTGAAAAATAAGACCATCATAAAATCCTTTTTCTGCAAGATCAATAAAATTCTTTGTTGTTATTGGTGCTTTATCCTCAAACAATTCTACCTCAAAGATTCCTTTATTCGTCTTAAATACTGCAATGCGATTTTCCACGACTGCACTCTCTCCTTCTTTTTTGTCATCTAAAAGCATGTGAAACGACATTCCTGCACTTCCACTATGGCTTGCAGCAAAGAATACTGCAGCACCAATAAGCATAAAAAGTACGAGAAGATAAATTTTCTTACTCATTCTACCGAAAGCCCTCCTATATTTCAATACAAATTTCAAAAAGAATGCTGTTCTCCTGGTGTGCGCGGCGACCACACAGGAATTTTATGCCCCAATGCAAAAAAATCTGAAGGCGGCCTCCAAACAGGATACCCAACAGAGTGCATGGTCACAAGTGCATGGGTATCTGTCTCCTTACAGAACACCTCAGCACCGCGTGCCATTGAATCTCCCAAGCGCCCATCGACAGGAAAAAATGCTACATCAAAGGATAATCCTGCCAAGTGTTTCATTTGTTTACGAAATGCGTTCTCCGCAAGTTTTCGATTCTCAGCTGTATCTCCTATCCAGTCCCACCAGTTAAAATCCCCTGCATGAAATATTTTTCTGTCTGCAACCTCAACCAGAAACGAAGTTCCCTCGTCTGTAGAGGAAAATGACGTTACCTGTATAAAATCATCCTTCCACGAATCATAGACAGGCATCCATATTGTCTTATCAGGAGGCATACGACCGGCGGAGGATAACTTTTTTATATCATCGCTTAGAATATAAAATGATACTTCATTCGTAAACTGCATAATATGTGGGCTGAAGTGATCGAAATGCGAATGAGAACAAAAAAAATAAAGCCGTGCATAATCATTTTTCTTCACTGCTTCGAGAACTGTACCAGAAGGATCATCAAAGTCGTCAAAGACAAGCAAAATATCATTGACACGTACAAGAAATCCACTGTTAAGAATATAGGTTACATCAATACAAAGCTGTGACACAGAATTCACTTCCTTTCATTGTCATCATCCAAGTCGTCTGCCGCTGAAGGGTCATTTTGATTGATACGGCCAAAGCCACGTCCCATAACCTCATTCGCAGCCATTATGATAACAAATGCATGTGGGTCAACGCTGTGAACAATCATCTTCAGCTTTCCCACTTGAGTTGTCCCAACCGCAACAAAAACGAGATTTCTCTCTCTGCGAGTATACGCTCCTTGCCCATGTAAAAATGTTACACCACGATGCATCTCATCAATAATACTTTCTGCAATCTCCTTGTATTTATCTGAAACAATAAGCACTGCTTTACGGTGATTGAATCCTGCAATAATCTTATCCACTACAGTTGCATTAATAAACATATATAAAAGAGTGAACATGGCGGGCGCCATACCAAAGAGAAATGCTGCAACTAACATGATAAGACAGTTCAGCGAAAAAAGCACACCACCCATATGCAGGTCATAATATTTCCGCACAATGGCCGCGAGAATATCAAATCCCCCTGTACTACCGTTCATGCGAAATACGAGACCATATCCTAAACCAGCAAATACACCACCATAGACAGTGGTGAGCATCATATCATTGACGGGAGCATATGCATTAAATGACCGCGTTAGATCTAGGAAACAAGAGAATATTGCCGTTCCAATAATAATATCAACCGTGTAACTCGGCCCCATGAGTTTCCATGCCATGAAAAGAAGCGGGATATTATAAATAAAAGTCTGAAGACCGATTGGAAGACCAAATAGATAGTAAACAATCATAGCGATGCCCGTCGCACCACCAGTGAGCAGATGTGCTGGGATTAAGAACAGATTGATTGCACTGCTCGCAATAAAACACCCAAGTGCCATCCCGGCATAACGCATGATACGATGTCCAAGAACACGCATGTGCAAATGGTGCATCATTTCCAAACTACCTCCAAAGTCAACTTTATATTTCTTACATTGACTGATATACTTCACTTTATCATATATTGAGTCCTCTTACAACATTATATCAAAGCACTTATGTTATATCAAAAGCTTAAAAATCTATAGTCATGGGTTGACAGGATAGACTGCAATCTGATATAATCCACCTTGTCGTTTGAACAGTATTCGAACAAGGGGTTATAGCTCAGTTGGTTAGAGTGTCTCGTTGACATCGAGGAGGTCACAAGTTCGAATCTTGTTAACCCCACCATTTTTTCTCGTCCGCAGTCGTGCGGATTTTTTTATCAGTGCTTCCCTTAGGCTCACTTAGCTCAGTTGGTAGAGCATCTCCGTCACATGGAGGGGGTCGGGGGTTCGAATCCCTCAGTGAGCACCATCGTATATGATAACCGCCTTAAGCAGGGCGGTTTTTTGTGCACTTTTCCTTTACAGTCTGTGCTATAATAAAAGCTGTTTTAGGACACAACCATCAAGGAGGTTTCATCATGTCCATCAGAGAAATTCATCCAACAGATATTACAGACAATGTATTTCAACTCATAGGTCAAGACTGGATGCTTATCAGCGCAGAATGGAATGGAAAGGTAAATGCAATGACTGCCTCTTGGGGTGGTTTCGGTATACTTTGGGCACATCCTGTTGCCTATGTATTTATCCGTCCCTCACGCTATACAAAGGAATTCGTCGATGGAGCAGCGTATATGGCACTCTCGGTTTTTGATCGAAAACACAAACCTATGATGCAATATTTCGGAACAGTCTCTGGCCGAGATGAGGACAAAATCGCAAAGAGTGGTTTAATGATGAAACAGTACAGTTCATATACTTACTTTGAAGAAGCGCGCCTTACGTTACTAACAAAGAAACTCTATGCGCAGCCATTAGAGGAGCGTTTCTTCACTGAACGAGATATGAGCGTGGTACCGATAAAGGACAATCCTCATGTCCATTACACAGAGGATGATTATCATACCATGTACATCACAGAGATCGAGCACGTCCTCATAAAGGAGTAAGGTCATGGCGATAAGCGACAAAGAAAATGCCGCGCAGATTCTCGCAAATACATCGCTAGCACAAGGAATGCACGAAAAAGATCTAAAGGAACTGCTTGCCTCGAGTGAAGTCTCTCTGCACAGTTACCAAAAGGGTACAATTATATTTCATGATGGTGATATGCCCCGTTCGCTGTACATTCTGCTCGAGGGCGAAGTACACATTCTGAAAGACACATATTCCGGGCGCCAAATTTTCATCTCCGAGATCAACCATCCAGGCGACATGTTTGGTGAGATCTACGAGGTACTACGCCGTCCGTATGATATGTATGTTCGCGCTGTTACGAAGGTAAATCTCCTCGAGGTATCCAGCCATCTCTTCACATTGGATGTTGGGGATACGCCACGCCGCAGTGCGCTCATTGTACAGAGAAATCTCATGAAGATTTTTGCAGAAAAAGCATATGGGATGCACACAAAGCTCAAAATCCTTGCGAGCGGAACGCTGCGTGAAAAGATCGTTCGCTACCTCTTTCCACATGTCGATGAAACCGGGCACGTCACTCTCACAGTCAGCCGTGAGTTTATTGCTGCCTATCTGGCCGTCAGCCGCCCATCCCTCTCACGCGAGATCAGCGCCATGCAGCGTGAGGGAATCATAGAAACGACAGGACGCAGCATTCGTATCCTTGATATGGATCTTTTTGAATCATATTTGTAAAATAAAAACCACCAGTTAACCTGGTGGTTTTTATTTTTCTCTTATTTTAGTCGCGACCAAGTTTATCCCGCAGGATAACGTCGTGTGCACCTCCTTCTACAATACTTGTGGAGGACACAAGTGTCAATTTTGCCTTATCACGAAATTCGGGCAGACTAAGTGCTCCACAGTTACACATAGTAGAACGAATCTTCGAAAGAGTAGTCTGCACATTGTCCTTCAGAGGACCTGCATAGGGAACATAGGAATCAACCCCCTCCTCAAAGGATAGTTTTTTACTGCCGCCGAGATCATATCGCTGCCAGTTACGTGCACGATTTGACCCTTCGCCCCAGTACTCCTTATAGTAAGTGCCATTGACCATAACGCGATCTGTTGGACTCTCATCAAAGCGCGAAAAATAACGCCCCAGCATAAGAAAATCTGCCCCCATTGCAAGAGCTAATGTCATATGATAATCATAAACAATACCGCCGTCCGAACAGACGGGAATATAAACTCCAGTTTCCTTAAAATATTTATCACGTTCTGCACAAACATCAATCAATGCTGTAGCTTGTCCACGACCAATCCCCTTCGTCTCTCGAGTAATACAAATGGAACCACCGCCTATGCCAACCTTAATGAAATCTGCCCCTGCATTCGCAAGAAAGCGAAACCCTTCTCCGTCAACAATATTACCTGCACCGACTTTGACACTGTCACCATACTGTTCTCTGATATGCTGAATAGTTATTCTCTGCCACTCAGAAAACCCCTCGGATGAATCAATACAAAGCACATCTACTCCCGCAGCAATGAGAGCAGGAACACGCTCTGCATAATCACGTGTATTGATACCAGCACCAACAATATAGCTCTTGTTGCTATCTGTAAGTTCCAATTCGTTCTCTTTATTATCCGTGTAATCCTTACGAAAAACCATATAACGCAAACGTTGATTCTTATCAATCAATGGAAGCATATTTAATTTTCGCTCCCAAATAATATCATTAGCATGTGTAAGTGTAGTAGAATCCGCATCTGCCCAGATAAGTTTTTCAAATGGAGTCATGAATGTAGCGACCTTTGTGTCAAGTGACATACGTGAAATACGATAGTCACGACTTGTCACAATACCGACCAATTTCCCATTAGCACAGCCATCATCTGTAACTGCCATCGTAGAATGCCCTGTTTTTGCAAGAAGTTCCAATACTTCACCAAGAGTTGTATCAGGACTAATGTTCGAGTCGCTGCTGACAAATCCAGACTTATAGGTTTTCACACGGGAAACCATAGCTGCTTCATCTTCAATGGATTGTGAGCCATAAATAAAAGAAATGCCGCCTTCTTTTGCAAGAGCAATGGCCATTGTATCATTCGATACGGCCTGCATGATCGCAGAGGTAAGTGGAATATTCATTGAAAGCGCAGGTTTCTCATCACGATGAAACTTGACGAGAGGAGTAGACAAAGAAACGTTTGCCGGAAAGCACTCGGCCGAAGAATATCCTGGAATAAGCAGATATTCTCCAAAAGTATGTGATGGTTCACTATAATAATGCGCCAACTGTAACCATTCCTTTCTATGTCTGCAATAAAATTTTTGCTGTACAATATACACTTTTCTAATATAGCTGTCAATATATACAAAAATAATAACACATATAATTCATAAAAAAATTCCCAAGAGCCATTGTTTTACTCTTAGGAATTTTCTGCACATAAATCCTCTTTTATGGTGCCGAAGGCCGGGGTCGAACCGGCACGTTGCTAACAACGGCAGATTTTGAGTCTGCTGCGTCTGCCAATTCCGCCACTTCGGCTTAATCGCTCGTATCATATCACAAAACAGGTTCTTTGTCAATGGACAGTAACGAACATACCCATATAGTATTGTAGGATTAAAAATAGATATGTTACACAAGTAAATAAAAGAGAAAGCTAAATTGTGTTATGCTCTATCTACCAAACAAACCACACACCAAGGATAGGCTTTCTCATGAGAAGCATAACACAGGACATCAAGTATTATCAAGCAATTCCTTCCTATGCAGATCAGCACGGCGTTACAAAGGCTGCCATTAATTTCGCTTGATTGTAGCATTCAAGGAACAATCCACCTACTCGTCTATGTGCTTCCTACAGCAGCTCATCCACCGTTTCCCATTCAAGATACATAAAGTACAGACGGATAACGGAGCAGAGTTTACCAAGCGCTTCCAAGCGGCGGATGAAGAAAATCTGACGCTGTTTGAAAAGGAGTTGAAGCGTCTTGGCATTGCT
>CALIBA010000184.1 GCA_938045435.1 uncultured Selenomonas sp. | reverse complement strand
TGAGACCCAGAACACAACCCCGAACGAACCTTCCCGCGAAAACCCCCACGAGCACTCGGCCTTGTGCTCATGCTGATTGAGCACGAGAGTGAGCTGCTGCTCTCCGATCTCGTCGAAGAAGCATCCTATCTCTATGATCTGGATGTGTCTTTATGCCAGAAAATGCAGGTCTATGTTGCAGATTTTATTCGTCTGCGATTGAAGAACGTGCTCACGGAGCGCGGCGTACGCTACGATGTGCAGGAGGCAGTGCTCACGGATGTGGACTTTGTCGCAGATGTGCCCGTGCGTGCAGCTTATGTAGAGCGTCTGCTCGCATCGGATGGTGCGGAAGCACTCGTACAGTCCTTCGTACGCGTTGGCAATATTGCCCGCATGACAGAGACAGGGATTGTTGATTCTGCGCTCTTTGTGGCGGCTGAGGAAGGCGCACTTCTCTCTGCATATGAGAATGCAGTCGCTGCACGCACAGAAGGCACAGACACGCTTGCAGCAGAGCAGGCGCTTGCAGCGGCCATCAATGCGTTCTTTGATGCAGTCATGGTCATGGATAAGGATGAGCGTATTCGGGCAAACCGATTGAAGTTCCTCAAATCAATCGACAACTATCTGCTCCATACAGCGGACTACAGCAAGATTGTGCTGAACTGACGCCATTTATTTTCTGGAGAAAGTCTAGGGGTACTTGTTTATGAACAGCACTATAACGGTTTGAGTATCTTCTGACTGTACTGGGGAGAGGGCAATAAATCTTCTTGCTTCAATCTCTGTGCCGTAAATAGCGTTTCATCAAGGCTTTGCGTCTCATTCATGAGATGTGGAGCCTTTTTATTTGGTAAATATCTTTTCATATTGAGTATACGAGACAGGAAACTTTCCACATGGATGAGGCGATTCTGGAACATCATTCCAATGTCATCACGGAGGACGATGGAGAAGATACTGAGCGTATGGACTTTCGGCGCATTCTTGTACGGCGCCCCAACCACCGCTGGGGCAATTGGATGTTTCGATTGAGATGAGGGATAATGTGGATGACATTATGGCTATGGGTGAAGAAAAAGATGTTGACGAAGTTAACCTATATCTAATATATTTTTAGTAACAATTAGAACGATGGATGGGAGTATTAATTTATGAGCAACAACAATTCGACACAGCATTTCCAGGTTGCAGTAGCAGATCCGACGCCGCTCGGCCTCATGGGGCTTGCCGTTGTCACGATGGTGGCATCTGCGGCAAAGCTGGGGATCGTGAGCAATGTAGCATGGGTGCTTCCTTGGGCGCTGTTTTGCGGTGCTGGAGCACAGGTGGTCGCAGGTGTGCTGGACTATCTGCACAAGAACATTTTTGGTGGGACGGTGTTCTGCGCCTTTGGGTTCTTCTGGTTCGGTGTCGGCATGAGCTGGATGATCAAGGCTGGGGCATTTGGTGAAGGCCTTGCTGCCGGTGTTGATCCTCTGGCGATCGGGATTGCTTTCTTTGCGTACTTCCTTTTCGCCGTTGCAGCGACGATTGCTGCATCCTCGACGAATCTCTTTCTCTTTGTCGATATGGTTCTGATTGACATTCTTTTGCTCGGCCTAAGTCTTGACGCATGGGGGATTGGCGGACATGCGCCTCATCTGATTGCTGCCTATGCAGAGGTTGCAATCTCACTCCTCTCCATGTATGGTGCGGGAGCAGCGCTGCTCAATGGTTTCTATGGCAGGGCGTTCTGGCCACTTGGCAAGTCGGTGAATAACTGGAAGGCATGATAAAATAAGATCGATATGGCGCTGCCTGCAACGGGCGGCGCTATTTTTGTCGGAATTGAAGTTTTGTGTTAAACTATGCCTATGCTGTGCATCGAATTTCTTTCGCAGAACTAAGGTCTGCTTTCGTAGAAAACGGTGTGTGAGAACATTCTGCTCGGCGTGCAGCCCAAGGGAGAGTGACATGATGAACGCAGGAAGGCCTTTGAGGAGCTTGTCACTGATCTCGGATTGACCGACCTTTTAGAACGCTATCCGCATGATCTCTCGGCCAGATAGAAGCAGTGCTTGGATCCCACACACGTTTTTCTGCGTGCTCCCGATTTATTGAAACGCCATCGGCGACCGCGAAGCGGCTCGACCTTGATTCCGCGTCCCATGCGGGGCGGGTGGATTGAAACTTTTTGTTGCACTAACTATATATAGCCAAAGGGGCAATAAATTGTTATAATAAGACCCGTATATCATGATAAAGGCGAGGAGATGAGCACATGCGCATTGCTGTTTTTGATTCTGGTGCAGGCGGCTTGTCGGTGCTGAGCCATGCACGTCGTGTGCTGCCGGATGCGGAGTTTTTATTCTTTGCCGACTGTGATCATGTGCCATATGGAACGAAGTCAGTAGAGGCTGTATGTGGATTCGTCCGTGAAGGTTTCCGTTTTCTCGTGGAAGAGCAGCGGGCAGATGCGGTTTTGATTGCATGCAACACAGCGACTTCGGCAGCAGCAGATGAGATGCGGCAGCGTTATGATTTGCCAATTGTTGGGATGGAACCGGCAGTAAAGAAAGCGCTTGCCCATGACGATACGCACCGTGTGCTTGTCGCAGCAACACCTATCACGGTACAGGGGGGGAAGCTGCGCCAGTTGATTGCAGCGCAGCGCGCAGACCATCTCGTCGATCTCCTGGCTCTGCCGTGCCTTGTCGAATTTGCAGAGCAACAGGAATTTGTCTCTCTACGTGTGGAGGAATATCTTTGTAGTGCCTTGCAGCCCTTTGATCTTGCAGCATATTCTGCGCTTGTGCTGGGATGTACGCATTTTAACTATTTCAAAGATACGCTGCGCAGACTGCTCCCCCCAACCGTTCGATTGGTGGATGGGACGGAAGAAACGGTGGAAGAACTTGCACGTCGTGTAGGCATTCCTATGGCGGCTGCTGGTGCCCGCAAAGCATACTGTCAATTTTTTATATCAAAACGTCCGGTTACGGATACAGATATTCTTGTACGTATGGAATGCTATTTGCAGCGTGCAGAAGAGATGGCACGTATCGTATGATAATTTTTCTGGTATATCGCTGCCTGACATGCAGCAGGGGAACGGAGGAGGATTCATGCCGGTCACGGTCGCATATCGGGTAAATTTTTATGATACAGATGCAATGGAAGTCGTGCACCATGCGAACTATATCCGCTGGTTTGAGCTGGGGCGAGTTGCCTACTTGCGGCGCCTCGGTATCACACTGAATGCGCTCATGGATGCAGGCTATGTATTTCCCATTACAAAGGTCAGTGCAGAATTTCAAGCACCCGGGCGCTTTGATGATGAACTTGCCATAGAAACGACGGCAACGGCGCTGACGAAAGTAAAGATGGCATTTTCCTATCGCATTTTGAATGAGAAGGGGACGTTGCTTGTGCGTGGATTCTCAGAGAATGTATTTACAAGCCGCGCAACAGGGCGCATCACACGTTTACCGAGGGCGTTTTACGAGCCGCTTGCAGCGGCAATGACAGCAGAGAAAGAAGGACGAGATATTGGAATCTGAACTTGGATGGTGGATTCACTGGCTGATTGCGCTGCTGATTTCCGTGGAAATCGGAAAGCGAGCGCTCTTTTCCTATCTTGGCACAGAGATTATTGTGCCAAAGGTGGAGGAGATGACACCTTTTTCTGTCGCTGCGCATACAAATGAGCGTCTTGTACTCAGTGCGACTCTTCCCTTTGCGAACGAGGGCAAGCAGTGTGGGACGATTATGGACGCGATTCTGCGCGTACAGCTTCCCTATGAGCAGTATGACGGAGTCATTGTACGCGGCAAGGTAGAACTTGCCGGTGTGCCGCGTGAGGATGATTATTTTGAAGCGGTGCTGATTCAAAAGCATGAGCGAATTGATCTTGTTCTCAAGCTTTCCATTGAGGCGCGCAATGACCGCACTCTTGCAGAGGCAGTCGCGCATATGGTAGATTTTCGTATGGATCTCATCTATCAGGAGACGGGGCGTATCCCAGCACATTACAGCAAGGTCATGCTGAAAATTACAGCAGAAGAAATTGCTGCTCTTGCAGGTGTTGCACTTGTGCGGGAGGGAGGACAGGAGAATGGATGACATTAGGATTCTTCCCGTTCCTACGCGACTTTTGACCGATGCAGATGATATCGTGGAGGAAATTGCATACTATGCGGGTGCGAAGGTTACAGCAGATGATCTAGTTTGCTGCGCTGAGAGCGTTGTTGC
>CALIBA010000183.1 GCA_938045435.1 uncultured Selenomonas sp. | reverse complement strand
GCCGCCAGGTGCACCGCCGGGTATCTGAGTCTGGATCGGATAAGCGCTGAAAGCATCTAAGTGCGAAGCCGGCCGCAAGATTAGAACTCCTCATGAGGGTCGTCCCAGACGAGGACGTCGATAGGGCGCAGGTGTAAAGGCGGCGACGCCAAAGCCGAGCGCTACTAATTGCCCGAAACTTTCTTACCTCCCGCATCTCAGCCGTGTCGTCGGCCCGCTCGTCGCGGATGCCGCAGGACATAAGTGCCGCGTGGCGCGTCACTCCTTCTTCGCTTGCTTGTGCGATAGTCAACCCCCTAATCAGGTGGTTATTGCGGCGGTGTCCCACCTCTTCCCATTCCGAACAGAGAAGTTAAGCCCGCCTGCGCCGATGGTACTGCAATGCAATGCGGGAGAGTAGGTGGCCGCCTTTTTTCAATACGAAAGCCCCGAGCGCGACATCCGCACTCGGGGCTTGTTCGTTTTGGGAGGGTATGAGGTGGATGCTTATAATGCAATTTTAAGTGAGTTGTGGTTTTTACAAGCTGCATAATGCTGAAAGGGAAATCTAGTCGGCCCAGAAAACGCCATTGTTCAGGTCGACATCATAGCAATCCCATAGCTCTGGACTGTCGTTGGTGGAGGAAGAGCTCTCTTGATTTCCATGAGGTCTATCGTCTTTGCTGTACTCTGTTTTCGACTTATTGTCTACTAGGTTACTGCGTGCATCGCTCCATTCGGGGCTGTTGCTATAAGTAACTGTGCCATCTGCATTAAACGTAACCCGCACATTTAGGAATAGTGCGGCTTTTTTCCTAGCTTCTTCTGTGTATTGTTTATTCCAGATTATACCTTCCAGTTCATTGTCTTCGTTTGAGTTTACAGCTATTTTTACGCACAAAACGATGGCGAGCACAACAATTCCGACAAATCCTAATGTTTTCATGTTCTTTGATTGATATAATTTATTAAAGTTAGAGTTGTCCAAGGGCAGTAGGGAGACGATTAACAAAGTGCGGACAACTAGTGCCACCCAAGTGTAGAATGGGTGAAATAATGATGATGCTTACACTTCATTACCTTCGTGTCTGTAACATGTTATTATATTATCATAGGCATTCGTTTTCTGGTATTACGGCTACAAAGTTACACATTTACTTTAATACTACCGCACTTTTTTATACAAATATGACTGGTTAGGAATGTTAATTTGTGATGTGCCGTTAAGGAATAATGCACCTAAATGCGCAACACAATAGTATTGGTATGTGTGGAGGTTGCTGAGCTGACGCAATGCAACAATCATTTAATTGTTAGGTTGTTACATCCGATATTGGCCATTTGTTAGCCATTTCTTCGATAGCTATCAAACGGCATTAGGGATAGTATGAACCGTAATGTGTCCGTTCAATTACATGTCGTTATTTTCGTAGTTGTCGAAGTCCGTGGCTCGCTTTGCATCGGCTTCCGATGCGTCTCCACGTTCTGTGCCAGGGCTTAGGCTAGTGCCTTTCGAGCCGCACAGGAACATAACCTTAATACTTAGCAAACCAATAGTTGGTTTTTTATAGATGTTCTTTTTCATAGGATGATTATTTGCTGTTTGTTTTGTGATGAGAATGTTTAAGGTATAGACCACATCTATAATCTACCGAATTAGTATTTTCTTGTTTCGCCGTACATAGACCTGACCCGCTTGCAGCTGGTGTGCCTTAATGCTCCTTCCGTCTAGTGTGTACCATGTCTCGTTTTCTTCATCGCGCTGTTTTTTATGCGGGAGTTCAACAGCGGTTATCTCGTCGGCTACGAATTGGTATTCTTTGGCTGCTGCGGCAGAAGTAAACTTAAAATAAGCCCTTAGCCCAGGCATTGTGCGGGCGTTGTTGGTAGGTAAGAATAGCTTATTGCCTTGTAAAAACTGCTCGGTATCATCTGCTGCGAGTTCTTTTGCGTTGTATGTTCCACAGAACGACACCCCATCGTACGTAACCATGCTGGCGTAAGGGGCGATAATGTCGGTGTTCGGCATTGTCCACGACTTAATGTTGTTTGCGATTTTTAGTAGATAAGGCACGCCTGCTTGTAGTTGCTTTACGGGTTTAAATCGCAGTTTGTTGTCTGAAACAGCCGCGAACGCCATCAAGGTATGTTCTCCGAATGCCTCTTTTAGCTCTGTTGTGCTCATGTCGAACGGAAGGCAAATGGTGTTCCAACGTTCTGCTTTCAGTTTCCGTTTAACTACAACAGCTGTGTTCGTTGTCGTGATGATGCTGTTTTGTTGTTTTCTTTCGTCCAAAACAAGTTCTTTCCTTATTCCATCGCGTTGTAGTGGGATAAAGTAAATTTCCCCTTCTTTAAAGGTATAGAATAAGCCCGTAAGCGTATGATAGGTTTGTTCCGTTGGTAAGTTAAGCGTTAGGTTAAATGCGCGGAGCAACTCTAAATTGTGTCCGTTTACCATTAGTTCCGCTTTACCTGTTCTGTATTTTGCCCTTACCATAACATTGGGCTGATAACCAAAGACACAATCGTCTAGGTTTAGTTTCGTGCAATCTAATTCGGGCGGTGTTGCTGGTTCTTTATGTTCCACTTGTACGTGGTCTGTACCGTCGTTTTCAACCATCAATGCGGGGAAAAAGTTTCTCACGAACTTACCAAGTACAAAGCCCGACAACACATCGCCTGTTTGAAAAGGCATGGCGTTGTTGAACTTTAAAGCCAAACATCCCGTTTTATCTTGAACGAATGCCCACTTATCGCGAACGTACACCACTTGGGCTGCGTTTAAAGAAAGGTTGTAAAGGTTTTCTGTGTCGTGTTTCTTATTAAAATCACGAATGTTTGCAGCCACTTTAATGCCGCTCCAACACCTTATCACACATGTTGTCATGCAGGGTTCATATCTCTCGTTGCCCAAATAAACGGCCGTTAGCGTGGTTTCACCGGTTGAAATGGGTGTGGCGTTTGTGCCGTCGGCATCGAGTTCCAGAATTTTATTATTGCCCGAAAGGTATATCAGGTTGTTGTCATCGGCACCTTCGATATGCGGAACAGGCAGTTTGTCGCCTTTAAAAAAGTCGTATGCCGGTTGGGTAAAGCTTATCGTTGTTGGTTGTTTAGGCGAAACGTCGGCCAAATGCGCCTCGATACGTTCAATCCTCAATACCTCTTGACTATTGTTCGTTATTTCCATTTGGCGCGATTGCCCCACCCATGCCTGCTCTTCTTGTTTGAAATAGCCCGAAGGGGTAGTGAATTGTGCCGCATGAAGTGGGCTGCTGCCCTTGGCAACGTGCAGTACTATCTTTGTGATGCACTTGTTGGAAAGTGACTTTCCTAGCATTCTGTTGCCAGGGTTGAGCAATAGTGTATGTGTTTTGGGGTTTACTGTTGGGTTGTCTTTGCCTTCGCCTTTCGGAAAAATGAGTTGGCAATGCTTACTTTGCTTGTCGGTATTGGTATAATTGGCATAATCGAAGGTGTCGATAATGTTTTGCGCCTTTGCCGTTGTGCCGACAATGAAAAACGAAAGCAGAAGTAGCTTGTTTATGAGTTTGTTAGTTTGTGAGTTCATGAGTTTAGTTTTTGAGTTGATGAGTTGATGAGTTGGTGAGTCTTTGAGTTTGTTAGTTTATGAGTTTTTGAGTTGATGGGTTGGTGAGTTTTTGAGTTGATGAGTTGATGAGTTTTTGAGTTGATGGGTTGATGAGTTTTTGAGTTGATGGGTTTGTTTATGAATTGTTGAGTTTGAAAGCTGGTATCTTTGTAAGTTATTTGTATGAGCGAATAAGCAAAAAACTTAAAAACTAACAAACTTATCAACTCACCAACTCACCAACTCATAACCTTACTCTTCTGGCGGCGCATTGGCGGCTAGTTCTGCCGTGTATAGTTGCACATACCGTTGTGCCACCTTTACATAATCGTGGTGTTTGGCTACGTATTCCACGCTTTGGCGTTTGCATTGCATCAGTTTCTCTTTGTCGGCAATGGCCTGTTCTAGCTTTGCGTACACGTCTTCTTCGTTTGGCAGTACGTTTATTATAGGCCGCAAATGCGTTTCGCCTAGCAGTTCGTAGCCCTCTGGTTCGCCTCCGCCAACGCAAACAATGCCCTTGCTCATGGCCAAAAGGGGGTTCATGGATGGGGTATAGCTGTATAGTTGGTCTAAAATAAGGTCGCTGTTTTCCATCAGTCGTTGGTACTCAGCAAAGGGAACCGACTCTACCTTCACCAATTCCACTTCGTTAGTGTGCTTTTCCACCAGCCGAAGGGCGGCAGCCAACATCACGTCGGTGCCCTTATAGGCATGCCGCGACTTGTTGATGCCGATGAAAATCTTAACTTTTTGCCCAATGGGTGCGATGGTTGCAGGCGGACATGGCATCTTAATGGGGAAGGGGATGAAAACGGTTTTATGGGGGAAAAGCGGCTGATAGCATACCCAATACTCGTAAAGCCCGGTAATGATGCCATCGCAGTCGTGTGCGATATACTTGTTCAGTCGTTCTTTGCTCGTACCAATCCAGTCGGCCGTTTCCTTTAAAGCATCTTCGTTTTGCCTCAGTTCGTTGCCAAGGTTAAAGTCGCTATATCGTAAAGGCTTGCGTGTTCGGCATTCGTTTACCCAATAATAGTCCATGCCAAAGGCGCAAAGAAACACGCGCTTGTTGTGTTTACGCAGATAGCGGTACAGCGAAAACAGCCTTTCGGCCTTCATTTCTACAAACATGGGGTTGATAAGCTGCACCACATCATAGCCTCGCAACTTGGGTAACGCCCACAAAAGACGAAGGGAAAAGCTAATTTTGCCCCACAACCCCGCAGTGCGTTTGAGGTCGATGTCGCGCGGATAGTCTTTCCAAAAGTCGCCGTTAGAGGCCACCGTAACTTGATGTCCCAGCTGTCGCAGCCCTTGGGCCAAGGCATTGTGCACGTTGCTGTATTCGCCTAGCAGTAAAATCTTCATGAAACAACCTTTGGTAACAGCCTACAAAGTAAGCGCCTGCCAGCCTTGAAGTTGGTAAAGCGTCTGAACCATTGGTATTTTTGGCTGTAAGGCTTGTCGGGAAGAGGGAACAGACCATTGCGATGCAGGCGCGCCACGCATTTTTCCAGATGCCTAGGCGACCGCGTGTCTACGATAATCTTGTACAGATAGTCCATCGTTAGCTGTGCCACACGTCTTTGCAAAGCATCTCTGTTGGCCGTTGGTCCTGTTGCCGCCATCTTTTTTAGCTGCATGATAACGTCTTCCAAGTCGCTTAGCCGTTTGGCAACGCTCTTGATGTCGTTTCGCTGTGTGATAGAACCCTCGCGCTTTCGGTAGAAATAGGCGTGGGCGTTGGTAACAAATACGCGTTCGGCACGCAGCAATAGCTGTGGCGTAAACTCCTCGTCTTCGTGGTATATGCCTTTCCGAAAGCGCAACGAACCGGCAAGCTGGCGTTTAAAAAGGTAGCCCCAGGCTGCTGCATGCAGATTGTTGTGGCGCATATAGCGTGCTCCGTCTATTGGCCCTTCATAGTGTGTGGGAACGTTTTTGGGGGTGTTTTGTGTCTGATTAAACATCACCACGTCGGGTTCTTGATAGCGCATGATGTCTAGACAGTGCTCGTATGGCGCGCGCAACAAGTAATCGTCGGCATCGATAAATTGCACATACTCGCCAGTGGCAAGTCTTAGGCCAGTGTTCCTGGCATGGCTTAGTCCGCCGTTCTTTTGTCTAACGTAGATAATGTGGTCTTGAATGTCGCGCAAGTCGTTGATGGGCGAATAGTCCGAACCATCGTCAACGACAATAATTTCGCGTTCGTCGTTGCTCAGCGACAGCGACAAGATGCTGTCCAGGCATTGCCTGAGCATGTTTAAGGGTTCGTTGTGATAGGGAATGACAAAGCTAATCATTTTGTTTTCATGAAACGGTGTAACAATAGATGTATCTGGCATAGACTCTTTATGCCGAAAACCTTAACCCCAAAGGCTTTGGCGCGTGTGGCAAAGGGCATCGGGGCTTTTAGCACGAAGTGCCAACTTAGCGGATGCCGAGCCAGCCTAATGGTGGTGTCGCCTTTGCGGTAAAGGTCTATTTGCATGTTAAGCAAATGTAGGTGAAAGCGTGCCTGGGCCTCGCTTGTGCAGCCGTTGGGCGGGATGATGCTTTTTCGTACGCGCATGTTCCACACCAACAGTTGCGCCAATTCGTAGGCACTGGCCTTTTGGGTGATGCCTTCGGGGTTCAGCCAGTAGTGGTATGCGCCTTGGTTAATGGTAAGTATGTTGCCTGCTTTGGCCAAAAGGCGCGCCGTGGTGATAAGGTCTTCGAACACCTTTCCTTCGGGAAATCGCACATTGGCAAAGAGATTGGCGCGCCACAGCTTGTTCCAAGCATAAGCATGCAGGTAGCCTTGCTCTTCATACCAATAAAGGGCTGGCGCATGATGCTCTTGTTCGGCAAAGGTGAGCAGCTGCTCGTGTTGCGAAAGCCAACCCTTTAACACGGGAAACTCCACGATGTTGCATTGCGGATGTTGCGCAAAGGCATCGGCTGCGGCCCGAAATGTGTTGGGCGCGATAGCATCGTCGGCATCTACAAAGGCCAAGAAGTCGCCCTTGGCATGGGCGATACCCGTGTTGCGGGCCTTGCTCAGTCCGCCATTGGGTTGGTGCAGCACTGTTATTCGGCTGTCTTTTTCGGCCCACGCATCGCATTGTTGCGCGCTACCATCGGTAGAACCATCATCAACAAGCAGCACTTCCATATTGTCAAACGTCTGTTTGAGCACGCTCTCTACACAGCGGTCGAGTGTGTGCAGCATGTTGTATACAGGTATGACAACACTTATTTGCATGATGTTTTATTTACAAAGTTACATTAAAAAGTAATAATGACCAAAATTTTTCGTTGTTATAGTAAAAAAGATTGGGTTATTGTAAATAATCGCCTGTAAGCTGCAAAGCTGCACCCTGCCTAGGCATGCGCCAATACAAGTGCCTTGTAGTGGGGCTACAAGCGGCTTGTACAGACACTACAAACGCCTTGTAGTGCTACTACAAATGGCTTGTAGCCCCGCTACAAAGGGCTTTGTACAGATGCGTTGCAGAGAAAGCTGAGGGCAGACGAAGGCTTAAAGCCATTTCTTTTTTACTAGATTTAAGAATGAAACAACAGGAAAAGACAAACGGCTATGCGCACATACTGAAATATATGGGTGTGTTCGGCAGTGTTCAGGGTGTGACAATCGGCTTGGGTATTATCCGAAACAAGTTGGTGGCCGTGCTTATCGGACCCGCCGGTGTGGGCATTATCTCCCTGTTCAATTCGGCCATTACCCTGCTTACCAACACGGCAAACATGGGGTTGGGCGTTAGTGGGGTGCGCAATGTGTCGGAGGCTTACGAGGCAAACGATGGCCAACGTCTCGACTTGGCTGTCTCCACACTTCGCTTTTGGGCTTTCTTAACGGGTTTCTTGGGTATGTCGCTGTGCCTGGTGCTTAGTGTATGGTTCAGCCAAATCACGTTTTCGGATAGCGTTCACACTGTAGATTTCTTGCTGCTTTCGCCCATTGTGGCCCTTTCGTGCATCACCGTGGGCGAGACGGCTCTATTAAAAGGCGCGCGAATGCTGCGTAGTCTGGCCCAACTTACCATTGCCAGTCTGGCACTTACCATCTTGATAACCATTCCCTTGTACTATATCTATCGCGAGGCAGCTATTGTTCCGTCGCTTGTTGTGGCCGCTTTGGTGCAGATGGGCGCAACTGCGGCTTGCTCGTTCAGGGCATTTCCGCTGCGACTGAATTGGAACAGCGAGCATCTTCGTTCGGGTAGCGCGATGATAAAGTTGGGTTTGGCTTTTACGCTAGCAGGCATATTGGGCAACGGGGCCGACCTTTTTATTCGTAGCTTTCTTAACAAAACGGCCTCTATCGAAACCGTTGGCCTGTATAATGCCGGCTATATGCTTTCTGTGGTGTATGCCTCCACGCTGTTTTCGGCGTTAGAGGCCGACTTTTTTCCGCGCATTTCGGCTGTAAACCGCTTGCAATATACCATGAACGTGCTTGTAAACCGCCAAATAGAGGTGGGCTTGCTCATTGTTGGCCCGTTGTTGGTGGTGTTCGTTTTGGCGTTGCCCGTTCTTGTTCCGCTGTTGTATAGCAGTGCCTTTGCTGGGGTTGTGGTCATGGTTCAGGTGCTTAGTTTCAACATTTTCCTTCGGGCGATAAGTCTTCCGTTAGAATATATCGCGCTGGCAAAGGGCGATTCGCGAACCTACCTGCTGCTCGAAGTGGCCTACGACTTGGCTTTTGTGGCGGCCGTTATCGGCGGAATGCACTTAGGCGGATTGTGGGGCGTGGGCTTGTGCCTATCGGTAATGGGGCTGCTTAACCTCGTTTTGGTGGCGTGTGTGGTGCAAAAGAAGTTCGGCTATCGCATGCGCCGCAGTGTTTTCCGCAACATCGGCTTGCAATTGCCCTGGCTTATGCTGGCCTATGCCACCACCTTTGTGCACAACATGTCGGTTTATTGCCTCGTTGGTCTTGCGTTGGTTGGCATCAGTTCGTATCTGTCTGTTGGCGCATTGCGAAAGAAAACAAAACATTAAAACTTAGAAATACAAAGATAATGCCCAAAGTTTCTGTACTGGTTGCCGTGTATAATGCGGAAAAATATCTGCGAACGTGTATCGACTCGCTGTTAAATCAGAGTTTGAAAGACATTGAGGTGGTATGTGTAGACGACGCCTCGACCGATAATTCACTGGCGTTGCTGAACGAATATGCCGCGAAGGACAGCCGATTGAAGGTGGCGACATTGGCTAAAAATTCAGGCATTTCGCACACACGCAACGTGGCTTTGGGCATGTCTACGGGCGAATACGTGTGCATGGTCGATTCGGACGATTGGCTTTCGGCCGACGCTTTGCAGCTTGCTGCCGAGGTGCTCGACACAGAACAAGGGGTGGATTGTGTGCTTTTCGACTTTATCATTGCCGAACGCGACGACGTTCAGGGCACATATACGCGCCAACGGCCGTATAACTCGATGCCGTTTAATCGTATAAGTGGTCTGCGTGCTTGCGAATTGAGCCTTGATTGGCGCATTCATGGGCTTTATATGATAAGGCGTGCCATACATCTACAATATCCTTACGATGAGAGTAGTCCTGTGTATAGCGACGAAAACACCACACGCGTGCATTATTGGGCATCGCGAGAGGTGGCGCAATGCGCGGGAAAGTATTTCTATCGCCAGCATGCAGAGTCGGCCACGCATGCGCCTAACCTGAATAAGTACTATCGTTTGGATGCTTACAAAAGCTTGAAACATTTTTTGCAGAGCCATGCCGACACCCGTTTCCTGTGCGCACGATTTGAAAACATGCGGTGGCTAACGGTTGTCGACCTATATTATGAGTACTATCAAACGCGGCGACAATTGTCGCGAGCAGAGCAACAAACGGTGAAAAAGCGTTTGAAAACGGCTTGGCAAGACATCGACCTGTCTTTGCTAAGTGCCAAAGATACGCGCAAATTTGGGTATATGCCCCTCCGCTTTTCGTGGTTGGCGTTTAGAATACAAGAAGAATTGTATTTCTTCGTTAGGGCAATGTGCGATAAAATGAGGTAAGATAGGCAATGAAAACCATTAAAAACGGCAAAGCTGGGTATGGATATAATCAATGATTTTGAAGTTCAGTTTTATAAGGCACTGCGCCTTTTAGACCTCGGTAAAACAGAACAGGCCTCAAAAATACTAGAAAACGTAGTTGCTGAGGCAGCCAAAATGCAGAACAACCTTTTCTTTATAAGGGCGAGTTGTGTGCTAGGCGAGTTGCTGTTTGCGACTGGTAAGTACAACGAGGCTAGGAGATATTTGACACAAGTGATAGAAACGCCTTGTCAAGACGATGTTGTGGATTATGAAAAGAACCTTGCCGAAGATATCTTAGGTAGGTTATAAAGGTTTGACTTTAAACGAAATAGAGCAATGAAAACAGAAAAGTACAAGATAACTGAACAAGAAATAGAGGCGATAATAAAGTTAACACCCCAACAACGCTATGCTTATTTCTTAAAACGAATATGCGATTGGGAAGAGATATGGACGTTGTATGAGGACGATTGCATTGTGCTGAACGAGGACAAACAGGGTGTTTTGTTTGCACTTCTTTTCCCTTTCGAGACTTTTGCCAGTCATTATGCTATAAAACAATGGGGTATGCGTGGTACATTTGCTAAGTGTTTTAAGCTAAACGAGTTTGTTTCTACCATAGCAAACAAACTGTTGGCCAACAGTGTTAGCGATGCTTTAGTGTTTCCCGTCCCCAATGGATTTGGGTTGAACATTCCATTGGTAAGGCTTATCGCCGACATACACAAAGAATTGGAAAACTACGAGTAGGCAATTGCCTTTTTCAGATAATCTAGAATTTGGGTTTGGGCTGAATATGGCATTGCTTAAAACTCTAAGTTAGCAACACTAAGATAACGAGAGATCGACGAATTATAAGTGTCTGTAAATTTGCTGATTAGCTAAGTTTGTTGTAACTTTAAGGTGTTAAATGTGTTATCGTCATTAATAACAATCGTTCTGCGTTCATCTGCAACCGAAAAGCTCCGCTACCCCTTTAATGCCTATGACCTAATTTTATATCGTAAATGTAGTTATTATACATTTTCCCAAGATACGCTTTCATTGCCGAAATTCAGTCTGTTTCATTTAGATGCTCTTTTGTTGTTTTCTCCTTAACATCTTCTGCAAAAGTTTCACCATTGTCTTCAAGCTATTCATTTTTTGCTTCCGCAAACAATGGCTTCATCATAACCGCTGCTCTTCTCATTTTGACTATCAGAGAATAGATACGAGCGTTTAGAGAGTTCGGCAATACAACACCACCCGGCCAAATCGTACACGTCCATGTATAGTGGTAATGCTTGTTGCAGACTTTGTGCCAGACGCACATTCATAAAATAATATTGCTGTCCACAAAGAAGTGTTGCGATTTCTTCTTCGCCTGCACACTTCTTCATGGACAGATTATAGTTACCAGTATGCCACACCTATTTCTTATAAGGTGGCCACATGTTAATCCCTTTCATTTCCTCTGTTGGCGGATAAGTCACAGTCCAATGCAGTCTATCCAAGTCTTTTACCGACAGGTGATAACGCTGCACCACTGGCACATACTTTCGTAAGGTGTCTTCTGGTGCTTTCAAATATTTAAGGAAGTCGTCACCATTTTCAACTATAAGGATTTGCAAAAACCTACATCTACGCAGTTCCCTCCTCCAATCTGAATTTGTAGCTGCAGAACATAAATAGTGTGTCCTGGGCTTTATTCCGCAGATAGGAAATTGGCTTTGTAGCAATGTATCTTCATTCGCAAAAGGATACGTAAGCGTATTGTCCTGGAAATAGATTTCCTTATCGCTTTGATTAACTATTTTTATGTTTTCACTCTCGCTATCGATCATCGGGCAGCCCATCAACATTAACGTTTGGGCCGACAACAAAATCATTTTTAATTTATTGTTCATTGTGCACCTCTCACTCTTTTTTTATTGTAGTATATTCCATTTCCAACACCTGCGATCCAGAAGTTGCCATCAATCCAGCCCAAATAATCATACTGCATAGATTGCAATGACAAGTTGTTAAGCAATTGTGGCAGATTAGGATCGTGATAGTCAATATAAGCACCTCGTATTCCACCGTGTGTAACATCTAGTGGGTTATGCTTGAAATCCCATCCTTTTCGTATCTCGTTCGTACGATTGTATTCGTATTCTTCTTTTGTTTGATAAAATCCATCAACATTCTTGTTGTAGTCACAACGAAATGGTTTTGGAATTAACCAATCGGAAATTGAGAGTTAGAAGCGACTCCAACCTTTCTTTGTAATCGGAGATGTGTTCGAATAAATTCATTACCGCTCGCCTGAACTCTTCCTCCGTTCTGTAAAATCCCGTATTGCTGACTTTCTTACGGAGCATTTTCTAAAGGTGTTCGTTGAGGTTTATCCAGTCACGACCGCTCGCCGTAGGTTGCTCCATGTGTCCGCCTTTCTCAACCCAAGCGTAGGTGGAACGGCTGTTGTGCGTGGAATGTACGCCGTCGGCATAGTAAACTACGGCGGAACTATCCAGAAGTTCTCAATAGCCCTTGTAGTGGTTGTCGGTTAGTTTGGAAATGCCACCCGACCTGTAGGTCTCTGCACAGTTGTACACGCAGGACGGGCTTATTCCCAGGTCGTAGGAGATTGTTTCAGCATCGTGACCATGAGCCAGCATCAGTATGCAGGTTATCTGGACCCAGTAGGGTTCAAATTCCTTACTGTGCTGAAGCCTACGAAGGGTTTCGAGTTCTTCTATGGATAAGTTTAACATCAGACAGCAAAGTTACTACAAAAAAGTGAAATGCGGAAAGATATAGTGATAGAATTGAGTTACAAGGGTTTTGGTTGAAGTGGCGATAATCCGTGAAGCCATTACAATCCCTGCCGAAGCCAAATCCTGACGCCGCTACGTTACTTGTTCGTAACCATGCCCGAAAATGCGACAAACGGGTACGAATAGCGAAACAAGGCTCTAAGGAATAGTGAGTTATCCATAACTCATGCGAAAAATCAGGTTACGGAAAAAGATTGCGCCGTTCCTCCCCGTTTTGCGTACCAACACCGGACTCTTCACCAACTAATTTTGAAACCCAAAAATTAAGGACAATGAAGAGTACATTTTCAGTAATCTACTACCTCAAGCGTCAGGTAGTGAAAAAGGACGGGACAGTTCCCGTCATGGGACGCATCACGGTGGACGGCAGCCAGACACAGTTCAGCTGCAAACTGACTGTCGATCCGAAACTGTGGGACACCAAAGGTGGACGTGTCACGGGCAGAAGCACGGCGGCACTCGAAACGAACCGTATGCTTGACAAGATGCGGGTACGCATCAACAGGCATTATCAGGAAATCATGGAGCGTGACAACTTCGTCACGGCGGAGAAGGTGAAGAACGCCTTTCTCGGACTGGAACACCGCTACCACACGCTGATGCAGGTGTTCCGCCAGCACAACGAGGACTACGAGAAGCAGGTGGAGGCAGGCATGAAAGCCAAAGGCACGCTGCTGAAGTACCGCACCGTTTACAAGCACATGCAAGAGTTCCTCGACATCCGCTACCATGTGAAGGACATCGCCCTAAAAGAGCTTACCCCGGCTTTCATCTCCGACTTCGAGATGTTCCTGCGCACGGACAAGCACTGCTGCACCAATACCGTGTGGCTGTACGTCTGCCCGTTACGGACGATGGTATTCATCGCCATCAACAACGAGTGGCTGACGCGCGACCCGTTCCGCGAGTATGAAATCAAGAAGGAGGAAACAACACGCAGTTTCCTGACCAAAGATGAGATCCGCCTGCTGATGGAGGGGAAACTGAAAAACGCCAAACAGGAATTGTACCGCGACCTCTACCTGTTCTGCGCCTTCACGGGGCTGTCGTTCGCGGATATGCGCAACCTTACGGAAGAGAATATCCGCACCTACTTCGACGAACACGAGTGGATAAACATCAACCGCCAGAAAACGGGCGTGGTGTCCAACATCCGCCTGCTCGACATCGCCAACCGCATAATCGGCAAATACCGGGGACTGTGCGGGGACGGCAGGATATTTCCCGTTCCGCATTATAACACGTGCCTTGCCGGTATCCGTGCCGTCGCCAAGCGTTGCGGCATCACCAAGCATATCACGTGGCATCAGAGCCGCCACACGGCAGCCACGACGATATTCCTCTCCAACGGTGTTCCCATCGAAACGGTCAGCTCCATGCTCGGACACAAGAGCATAAAGACGACGCAGATTTACGCAAAGATAACCAAAGAGAAGCTCAATCAGGACATGGAGAACCTTGCCGCAAGATTGAACGGCGTCGAGGAATTTGCAGGTTGCACCATCTAAAAAGAAAAGCCATGAAACGTGACACAATCATCATCGAGGACAAGGCAGTCAGCGTAACCGGTAACGACGTGTGGATGACCGCCACCGAAATAGCCGGATTGTTCCATACGACCGTCCCGGCAGTGAACGCCGCCATCAGAGCCGTCCGCAAGTCGGACGTGCTGAACGACTACGAGGTGTGCCGCTACATGCAGCTTGAAAACGGGCTGCACGCGGACGTGTACGCCCTTGAAATCATCATCCCGGTCGCTTTCAGGGTGAATACCTACAACACCCACCTGTTCCGCACATGGCTGGTGGGAAAGGCACTCTCACAAGAGAAACGGCAGACATACGTGATGTTCATACAGAACGGAAAAGCCGGGTATTGCTGATTGCACATACCCCATAAGACAAGTAAACGGGTAGCACCACAAAAGGTGTCACCCGTTTACTTTTTCATGAAACCGCCTCACTCCAGCGGCTTGCGGTAGTTCGCTTCCAGTACCCCGCGCAGCCCCGTTTCCGGGTAAAGCACCTTCCCTCCCAAAAGTATGAAGGGCAACACGCGGTTGTTGCGGTATTCCTGCAAGGTGCGCCGGCTCACACGGAGCAGTTCCGACACCTCGCCGTCCGTCAGGTAACGTTCCCCGTCCAGCGGAGGACGGTAGCTTTCCAGAAATGCGGACAGCCATTTCGAGCCTTTGCGCATATCCTGCACCACAGAGGCTATCGGCTCGTCTTCCATCGTAAAAACATCGTTGTTCTCGTTCATCATAACTTCGGATTCAGTGGGTGAATAAATCAAATCATCTGCCGTGCGGATAGAGCGTGCCGACAAGCGGTATCAGCCGCTTCACCTCCTCTGGCTTGTAATAGAACCTGCGGTTTATCTGCGAGTAGCCGATAAGCCGCCTGTCACGCAGCGTCTGCAACGTGCGCGGGCTTATTCTCAACTGCCCGCAGACCTCCTCGCCCGTGAGCCATCTTTCCATGCGCCCCGTGTCGCTTTTGCGCCTCAGGGCGGCGACCTTCTCCGAGAGTGCGCCGAATGCCGCCACCATCATCTCGAAAGTCTTTTTCTCGATAGATACTATTTCCATATTCATGTCATTTAGAGTTTGCCGCAAAGGTAACGAAACGGCATACAAGACGTATCGTTTTCCGCTGAAAGGCTGCCTGTTGCGCCGTTTGACCGGGTTACGGAGCCATCTTCCGCAAAAATCTTACGTGAGTCACGTAGTGAGTTGTTAAAGCCCCTTTTGTTTATTGCCGAATTTTGTCGCAGAAACAAAAAGAAAGGACTGAACATGAAAGTGATAACAATGGAAAGTTCCGCCTACAAGGAGATGATGGCGCAGATTGCGAACATCGCAGGGTACATCCGCGAGGCAAGGGACGAGAAGAAACGGAAGCGGGAAACCGAAGACAAGCTGCTTGACACGGCACAGGCGGCGAAGATGCTCAACGTGAGCAAGCGCACCATGCAGCGTATGCGCACCGACCACCGTATCGAGTATGTGGTGGTACGCGGAAGCTGCCGCTACCGCCTTTCCGAGATACTGCGGCTATTGGAGGACAACACAGTAAGGAACGAGGAAGGGACAATAGACACCCTGTTCCACAACCACACGCTGCGCACGGGCGGCAAACCAAAAGGAAGGAGGACATAGGTCATGGAACTGCTCACACGAAACAACTTCGAGGGCTGGATGCAGAAGCTGATGGAACGGCTCGACCGTCAGGACGAACTGCTGCTGGCGATGAAGGCTGAGGGGAAACAGCCCACTATCACGGAAAGCATCCGCCTTTTCGACAATCAGGATTTGTGCATGTTGCTCCAGATAAGCAAACGCACCCTCCAACGCTACCGCAGCGTAGGCGCATTGCCCTACAAGACGCTGGGCAAGAAGACCTATTACAGCGAGGAGGACGTGCTGACATTCCTTTCCAACCATATCAAGGACTTCAAAAAGGAAGATATAGCCTTCTACAAGGCTCGTATCCATAATTTCTTTCATAAATAACCCATTAAAACATTTTTCAGATGGCAAAGAAAAAAGACGAAAAGGACGTGCTGGTAGTCCGTGACGAGAAGACAGGCGAGATCAGCGTGGTAGCCGGGCTGAACGCGGACGGCACACCCAAGCGCACCCCCGCAAAAGCGGAGAACGCGCAGAGTTTCCTGCAATTCGACCGACATGGCGACGTGCTGGACAACTTCTTCAAGAACTTCTTCCGGCAGTGCAAGGAACCCAGCCGCTTCGGTTTCTACCGCATTGCGGCAGACCAAGCTGAAAATCTCTTAGAGGTGATGAAGCAACTGCTGAAAGACCCCGAAGCGAACAAGGAGCTGCTCGCCCCTCACAAGGTGGACACCTCCGACTATGAGAAGAAGGTGCAGGAAGAGATGGCAGCACAACAGACAGAGAAACAAGAACCTCAAAAACAGGAGAACATGGAACAACGGAAAGAACAGCAACAGGACAAATCCGAACAGATGCAGGGCAAACGTGGCTACCAGCCCATCGACGAGAGTAAAATCAACTGGCAGGAGCTGGAGGACAGATGGGGCGTAAAGCGGGACAACCTTGAAAAGTCCGGCGACCTTACGAAGATGCTCAACTATGGCAAGTCCGACTTGGTAAAGGTCAAACCGACCTTCGGCGGCGAATCATTCGAGCTGGACGCCCGCCTCTCCTTCAAGAAGGACGGTGAGGGAAACATCAGCCTCGTGCCGCACTTCATCCGCAAGGAGCAGAAGCTGGATGAGTACAAGGAACACAAATTCTCCGACAATGACCGGAAGAACCTCCGCGAAACGGGCAATCTCGGTAGGGTCGTGGACATTGTGGACAGGGAAACGGGCGAGATCATCCCCTCCTACATCAGCATCGACCGCAAGACGAATGAAATCACGGACATTCCGGCAAGCAGGGTGCGCATCCCGGAGCGCATCGGCAAGACGGAAATCACCACGCAGGAGCGGGACATGCTCCGCGCCGGACTGCCCGTACGCGACAAGCTCATCGAGCGCAACGACGGCAGAAAGTTCGTCACCACCCTGCAAGTGAACGTGGAGCAGCGCGGCGTGGAGTTCGTGCCGGGAACCGGCAAGTCGCCCCGTACCGCACAGACACAGGAAACCAAAGGCGACACATCGAAAAGTCA
The DNA here is from genome assembly GCA_938045435.1 of uncultured Selenomonas sp. Lineage (GTDB taxonomy): Bacteria > Bacillota > Negativicutes > Selenomonadales > Selenomonadaceae > Centipeda. Next base: position 17,196 of record CALIBA010000183.1, on the reverse strand, counting down.
GGCGCAGGGCGGGGAAAATGCCGCACAGACCAAGAAGGAGCAACGCCGCAACACGTGGACGAACGAGGACGGCAGCATCCGCCCCATCAGCAAATGGAGCGGCGTGAGCTTCACCGACCAGCAGAAAGCCGACTATGTGGCGGGTAAAGCCGTGAAGCTGGAGAACGTGACCGACAAGCAGGGCTTCCATGCCACGATGTATATCAAGTTCAACCCGGAGAAGGGACGCCCGTACCGCTACGACACGAACCCTGACAATGCACAGCAGGTTGCTCCGTCCAACGAGAGCCGCACGCAGGTGGCGGTGAACAACGATGGCAAGACCAACGAGGCTACAAAGAATCTGAGAGAGCCGTTGCAGAAAGGTCAGACCAACCCGAAGGACGCCCGCCAGCAACAGCAGCAGGAGAAGCCGCAGAAGAAAACGGGCAAGGGCATGAAAATGTAATCCCGTGTCCGCCACTGAATCCAAAATAAAATCCAAAGTATCAACAAAAAAGAAGAAGACATGAAGACAATCATTGCAGAAAAGCCCTCCGTGGCACGTGAAATCGCCCGCATCGTGGGCGCGACAAAGAGAGAGGAAGGATATTTCGAGGGAGGCGGTTATGCCGTGACATGGGCATTCGGACACCTCGTTCAGCTTGCCATGCCCGACGGCTACGGCGTGCGCGGATTTGTCCGTGACAACCTCCCGATTATTCCCGACACATTCACGCTCGTCCCCCGTCAGGTCAGGACGGAGAAAGGTTACAAGCCCGACAGCGGCGTGGTGTCGCAGATAAAAGTCATCAAAAGACTGTTCGACACAAGCGAACATATCATCGTGGCGACCGATGCCGGACGCGAGGGAGAGCTTATCTTCCGCTACCTCTACCACTATACGGGTTGCACCACTCCTTTCGTGCGCCTGTGGATCAGCTCTCTCACCGACAAAGCTATCCGCGAGGGACTGCGGAAACTCGAAGACGGCAGCAAATACGACAACCTCTACCTCGCCGCCAAAGCGCGGAGCGAATCCGACTGGCTCGTGGGCATCAACGGCACACAGGCGTTATCCATCGCCGCCGGACACGGCACGTATTCCGTGGGGCGGGTGCAGACACCAACGTTGGCTATGGTATGTGAACGCTACTGGGAGAACCGCCGCTTTACGTCCGAAGCATTCTGGCAGCTCCATATCGCAACGGACGGTTGCGACGGCGAAGTCGTGAAATTCTCATCCTCCGAGAAATGGAAAGAGAAAGAACCGGCGATGGAACTATATAATAAGGTAAAGGCGGCAGGTTGCGCCACTGTCACGAAAGCCGAGCGCAAGGAGAAGACGGAGGAAACTCCCTTGCTCTACGACCTGACCACGCTCCAGAAAGAAGCCAACGCCAAGCACGGCTTCACGGCGGAACAGACGCTTGAAATCGCGCAGAAACTCTACGAAAAGAAGTTGATAACCTATCCGAGAACGGGAAGCCGCTACATCCCCGAAGACGTGTTTGCCGAAATTCCCAAACTGCTCGCTTTCATCGGCACACAGCCCGAATGGAAAGACAAGGTGCGGGCAAAAGCCGCCCCGACACGCCGCAGCGTGGACGACGGCAAGGTGACAGACCACCATGCCCTGCTCGTCACGGGTGAGAAACCGCTCTTCCTCTCCAAAGAGGACAATACCATCTATCAGATGATTGCCGGGCGCATGGTCGAGGCATTCTCTGAGAAATGCGTCAAGGATGTGACCACTGTCACGGCGGAATGTGCCGGAGTGGAGTTTACCGTAAAAGGCAGCGTCGTGAAGCAAACCGGATGGCGTGCCGTCTATGGCGAGGAAAAAGAGGAAATTACCATCCCCGGCTGGCAGGAAGGCGACACGCTGACACCGAAAGGCTCGTCCATTACCGAAGGAAAGACCAAACCCAAGCCGCTGCATACCGAAGCCACCCTGCTCTCGGCAATGGAAACGGCGGGCAAGGAAATTGAGGACGACGCACTGCGGCAGGCGATGAAGGACTGTGGCATCGGTACTCCCGCCACACGCGCCTCCATCATCGAAACGCTTTTCAAGCGCGGTTACATGGAACGCTGCAAGAAGTCGCTTGTTCCCACCGAAAAAGGACTTGCCCTCAATTCCGTCGTCAAGACGATGCGCATCGCCGATGTTGCCATGACGGGCGAATGGGAAAAGGAGCTGGCGCGTATCGAGCGCGGGGAACTGTCCGACGACACCTTCCGCAAGGAGATAGAGGCGTACACACGTGAGATAACCTCCGAACTGATCTCGTGCGACAAGCTCTTCGGCAGCCGTGACTCCGGCTGCGCGTGTCCCAAGTGTGGCACGGGCAGGATGCGGTTCTACGGCAAGGTGGTACGCTGCGACAACACGGAGTGCGGACTGCCCGTGTTCCGGCTGAAAGCGGGACGCACCCTGTCCGACGATGAAATCAAAGACCTGCTCACCGAAGGGCATACCAAGCTGCTCAAAGGGTTCAAGAGCAAACAGGGCAAGAGTTTCGATGCTGTTGTCGCCTTTGACGGGGAATATAACACGACTTTTGTGTTCCCGGAGGCTAAAAAGGACAAGAAATTTTCAGGACGGAAGAAATAGTATTAACTTTGCCACTTGTTCAGAGTAATGAATTGTTCTTCGATACCGGATTACACTCATACTTTGGATTTAGTGGTGGCACTCGGAGGGATACCGAGTGCCTTTTTCTTCCTTTTTCCAACCGATTATCCCGTTAATTATCAATCCGCTAAATCCAAAGTAATGAACAACAAGAAGAAAAACGAGGGTCAGACCGACTTTTCCTATTACGGTCTGTACCTGCTGGACTATCTCCGCACGAACAAGTTTGAACAGGCTGACGACACCGCTTTCATACGGGAACGGGCCGACCGTGCCGCCGAAACGTATGAGAGGGCACGGCTTGAAGGCTATCCCGCCGATGGTGCGCAGGAACTGGCGATGGACACGCTGCTGCGCGGGCTGCATTATTCCCGTTACGCCATCCTCCGCGAAGTCGTGGAAAACGAGTTTGCCGATGAAGTGCCGGAAGAGAAGCGTGAAGCCTTTGTCCTGAAACTGCTGCCGCTTGTCGGCAACGTGTTCTCCGTCTATGACCTCTCGGATGACAATTTCGCCCTGTCTTCCGATTACGACCTGCTCTACACGGAGCTGACGGGAGCAACCGTCCTTTACTTAGACGAATATGGCGTTTAACCGCAAACAGAAACTGCGGGACAACATCGAGGCGATACGGACGGCATTCATCCTTGACAGGGAAAATAGGACAGCGACAACCGAAGAGCGTGCCATACTTCAAAGGTACTGCGGTTTCGGCGGTCTGAAATGTATCCTCAACCCTGCAAAGGAACTGACGGATGCCGTCCGGTGGGCGAAATCCGACCTCGAACTGTTCGCCCCGACGGTGGAGCTGCACAGGCTTATCCGTGAGAACAGCAAGGACGAAACAGAGTACAAGCGGTTTGTGGATTCGCTGAAAGCGTCCGTGCTGACCGCTTTCTACACCCCCAAAGAGATAACCGACACCATCGCGGACGTGCTGGCAGATTACAGCGTCCGCCCCGCCCGTATGCTCGAACCGTCGGCAGGTGTCGGCGTGTTCGTGGATTCCATGCTGCGGCACAGCCCCAATGCGGATGTGATGGCTTTCGAGAAGGATCTGCTCACGGGTACAATCTTGAGGCATCTCTATCCCGACCAGAAAATGCGCACCTGCGGTTTTGAGAAAATCGAAAGACCGTTCAACAATTATTTCGACTTGGCGGTGTCCAACATTCCGTTCGGTGACATTGCCGTGTTCGACGCGGAGTTTCAGCGGAGCGACTCTTTCGGCAGACGCTCCGCCCAGAAAACCATCCACAACTATTTCTTTCTCAAAGGACTGGATGCCGTGCGTGACGGCGGTATCGTGGCGTTCATCACCTCGCAAGGGGTATTGAATAGCACCAAGACCTCCGTGCGTAACGAGCTGTTCAGTCAGGCCAATCTGGTATCCGCGATACGCCTGCCCAACAACCTGTTCACGGACAACGCGGGCACGGAGGTGGGCAGTGACCTGATTGTCCTGCAAAAGAACCTCAGCAAGAAGGAAATGTCGCAGGACGAGCGGCTGATGACCGTGATACAGACGGACACGAAAACCGCCCTGACCGACAACGCCTATTTCATCCACCACCCGGAACGCATCGTGCATACGATGGCGAAACTTGACACAGACCCCTACGGGAAGCCCGCTATGGTTTATCTGCACGAGGGCAAGGCAGCAGGCATCGCCGGGGATTTGCGCCGTATGCTCGACGAGGATTTCCATTACAGGCTTGCCATGCGCTTGTATTCGGGTTCAATCCGGCAGGCAGGAACGGAAGAAAAAGTTGCCGTTCAAAATAAAGTAGAGCGTCCTGCCATAAAATTGGAAACAGTATCCTCGGCGCAGACGGTGGAAACTCCGACAGAAAAGCCGCAACCCGCAGATGAAAAGCCGGAGATAGAACCGCGCCCGCAATATTCCGCAGGCGTGCAGCTCACCCTGCTTGACCTCTGGGGGATGACGGAAGAGGTCAGCCAACCGAAAACCTCCAAAAAGAAAAAGACGGTGAAAAAGGCAGTTACGGCAAAGTCCACTCCGCCCAAACCGAAAGTCACGGTTACACCGACAGCTCCAACTGCAAAACCCGCAATGGAGAATAAGGAGGTGAAAGCGGAGAACACCGCCAAGCCTGCCGACCCGGACGACATCTATGCCACACTGGACTGGGATACCAATCCTCCCATCAACGGTTTCTATGAAATGATGATGGGTTTGACGCCGGAGCGTAGGAAAGAACTTCGGGAACTGGCAAGGCAGCATAACGAGAAACAAGTGGCGGAAAAGACGGAAGTGAAAGCCGTGCCGGAAACTTCCCGTGAGCAGCCACGACAGGAGGAAACACAGCCGGAGGCAGTCGCCGCACCTGCCGTTACAGATACCCCATCGGAAGCGGTGGGGACTTTCCTTTTCCCCGACATCGAAGCGGAAAAGCCGAAGGAGGAAGTCGTGGACCTTTCTCCGCGTGCCTACCACCGCACGCCGGAGATGCACCTGCGCGAAGGGTCGCTGGTGGCTGACCGGGGGCGTCATAACATCGGCTACCTGAAAGACATCACGCCATACGGGGCGACATTCCAGCCGCTCGACCTGAAAGGATACCAGAAGGAAAAGGCGTTGTTGTATGTGTCGCTGCGTGACGCCTACGAGCGTCTGTACCGTTATGAATCGCTCCGGCGCGAGGCAAATGTTCCGTGGCGAGAGCATCTGAATACCTGTTACGATGAGTTTGTCATGCGCTACGGCAACCTCAACGCCAAGCAGAACGTGAAGTTAGTGATGATGGATGCGGGCGGGCGCGACATCCTTTCGCTGGAACGGATGGAAAACGGAAAGTTCGTCAAGGCGGACATCTTCGAGCATCCTGTTTCCTTCGCGGTGGAGAGCCATGCCAACGTAGGCTCTCCCGAAGAAGCCCTGTCTGCGTCGCTCAACAAATATGGTACGGTCAATCTCGACTATATGCGGGAGATAACCGACAGCACGGCGGAGGATTTGCTCACTGCCCTGCAAGGGCGCATCTACTACAATCCGCTCGTGACCGGTTACGAAATCAAAGACCGTTTCATCGCCGGAAATGTCATAGAGAAAGCGGAACGCATAGAGGCATGGATGGGTGACAATCCCGAAAATGAGCGTATGCCGGAGGTGAAGCAGGCGTTGGAGGCTCTGAAAGATGCCGAGCCGCAGCGCATCGCCTTCGAGGATCTGGACTTCAATTTCGGGGAACGCTGGATTCCGACGGGTGTCTATGCCGCCTACATGAGCCGGCTGTTCGACACGGAGGTGAAAATCGCCTATTCCGCAAGCATGGACGAGTTTTCGGTGGTGTGCGGCTACCGCACCATGAAAATCACGGACGAGTTTCTGGTGAAGGGGTATTACCGGAACTATGACGGTATGCACCTCCTAAAACACGCCCTGCACAACACCTGCCCTGACATGATGAAGTCCATCGGCAAGGACGAGCATGGCAACGACATCAAGATGCGCGACAGCGAGGGAATACAACTCGCCAACGCCAAGATTGACGAGATACGAAACGGCTTCTCCGAATGGCTCGAAGAGCAGTCGCCGCAGTTCAAGGAGCGGCTTGTGACGATGTATAACCGCAAGTTCAACTGTTTCGTGCGCCCGCGCTACGACGGCTCCCATCAGACCTTTCCCGACCTCAACCTGAAAGGGCTGGCAAGCCGGGGTATCAAGAGCGTCTATCCCTCACAGATGGATTGCGTCTGGATGTTGAAACAGAACGGCGGCGGAATTTGCGACCACGAGGTGGGAACCGGTAAGACGCTGATAATGTGCATCGCCGCGCATGAGATGAAGCGTCTGAATTTGGCACACAAGCCGATGATTATCGGGCTGAAAGCCAACGTTGCGGAGATTGCAGCCACCTATCAGGCGGCATATCCCAACGCACGTATTCTGTACGCTTCGGAGAAGGACTTTTCGACCGCCAACCGTGTGCGCTTCTTCAATAATATAAAGAACAACGACTACGATTGCGTCATCATGTCGCACGACCAGTTCGGCAAGATACCGCAGTCGCCGGAATTGCAGCAGCGCATCCTGCAAGCAGAGCTTGACACGGTGGAGGAAAACCTCGAAGTGCTACGGCAGCAGGGAAAGAACGTGTCGCGGGCGATGCTGAAAGGATTGGAGAAGCGCAAGCACAACCTTGAAGCGAAGCTGGAGAAGGTGGAACACGCCATAAAGTCACGCACGGACGACGTGGTGGATTTCAAGCAGATGGGCATCGACCACATCTTCATAGATGAGAGCCACCAGTTCAAGAATCTGACTTTCAACACGCGCCACGACCGTGTGGCGGGATTGGGAAACAGCGAGGGAAGCCAGAAGGCACTTAACATGCTCTTTGCCATACGCACCATACAGGAGCGCACAGGAAAAGACTTGGGTGCGACCTTCCTCTCCGGCACGACTATCAGCAACTCACTGACTGAATTGTACCTGCTGTTCAAGTACCTGCGCCCGAAGGAGCTGGAACGGCAGGACATAAGGTGTTTCGACGCTTGGGCGGCGATATTTGCCAAGAAGACGACGGATTTTGAATTTAACGTGACGAACAATGTGGTCCAGAAGGAGCGTTTCCGCTACTTCATCAAAGTGCCGGAGCTTGCCGCCTTCTATAATGAAATCACGGACTACCGCACGGCGGAGGATGTGGGCGTTGACCGTCCTGCCAAGAACGAGATACTGCACCATATACCGCCCACGCCGGAACAGGAGGACTTCATACAGAAACTGATGCAGTTCGCCAAGACGGGCGATGCCACCTTGTTGGGCAGGCTGCCGCTTTCGGAAACGGAAGAAAAGGCGAAGATGCTCATCGCCACGGACTATGCCCGGAAAATGGCACTCGACATGCGCATGATAGACCCGAATTACGAAGATCATCCCGACAACAAAGCGAGTCACTGTGCCAAGATGATCGCGGAGTATTATCAAAAATACGACGCCCAGAAAGGCACGCAGTTCGTTTTCTCTGATTTGGGGACATACCAGCCGGGCGACGGGTGGAACGTCTATTCGGAAATCAAGCGCAAACTGACGGAGGACTACGGTATACCGCCAAGCGAGGTGCGCTTCATTCAGGAGTGCAAGACCGACAAGGCGCGGAAGGCGGTGATAGACGCCATGAACGCCGGGACGGTGCGTGTGCTGTTCGGCTCTACCTCTATGCTCGGAACGGGTGTGAACGCCCAGAAACGGTGTGTGGCTATCCATCATCTCGATACGCCGTGGCGACCGTCCGACTTGCAACAGCGTGACGGACGCGGAGTTAGGGCAGGTAATGAGATTGCCAAACATTTCGCCGGGAACAACGTGGATGTAATCATCTACGCGGTGGAGAAGTCACTGGACAGCTACAAGTTCAACCTCCTGCACTGCAAGCAGACTTTCATAAGCCAGCTCAAAAGCGGTGCGATGGGTGCGCGTACCATCGACGAGGGGGCAATGGACGAAAAATCGGGCATGAATTTCTCGGAATACATGGCGTTGCTCTCCGGCAATACCGACCTGTTGGACAAGGCGAAACTGGAAAAGCGGATCGCATCGCTCGAAGGGGAACGCAAGTCGTTCAACAAGGGCAAGCGTGATTCGGAGTTCAAGCTGGAGTCAAAGACCGGCGAGTTGCGCAACAACACGGCTTTCATAGATGCCATGACGGAGGACTGGAACCGCTTCCTGTCGGTGGTGCAGACCGACAAGGAGGGCAACCGCCTTAATATAATAAAGGTGGACGGAGTGGATTCCGCCGATGAGAAGGTCATCGGAAAGCGTTTGCAGGAGATAGCCAAGAATGCCACGACCGGAGGGTTGTACACGCAGGTCGGTGAACTTTACGGTTTTCCGATAAAGGTGGTGAGCGAAAGGATACTCAAAGAGGGATTGGAGTTCACCGACAACCGCTTCGTGGTCGAGGGGAACTACAAGTACACCTACAACAACGGGCATCTGGCGATGGCTGACCCGTTGGCCGCCGCCCGCAACTTCCTCAACGCGATGGAGAGGATACCCTCCATCATCGACCAGTACAAGGCGAAGAACGAGGTGCTGGAGATGGAGATACCGCAGTTACAGGAGATAGCGGGTAAGGTGTGGAAGAAGGAGGACGAGCTGAAGCAGTTGAAGTCCGAACTTGCCGCCCTTGACCGAAAAATTCAGCTGGAGCTTGCGCCACCCACGCCCGAAGTCGCAGAAAAGGAGAATGAAGGGCAACAGCTCAAGCCGGAAGCGGAAGATGTGAGGAACAGGCAGGCGCAATATCCCGAAAATGCACCGCCGCAGATACGCAGTCCGGCGGATAGTATCGTTGCCAACCATGTCATAATCGGGCGTCCGGGACTGTATGCCAAGGAGGAAACCCGGTCCAAAGGATTGAAAATATAACCTAAGGAATTTTATCTGAAGTATTAATAAGGGCTATCCCAAAAGGTCTAAAAGTAAATTTTATCCTTTCTGCAAGTATCTATAGGATGGCAACTGCATTTTTTTCTTTTTGGGCAGCCCTTATTAAAATTTATTCTTATTTTAGGTTATATACATTCATGTCCATTTATGTAAAAAATTCCTGCTGACCTTGTTTATGTCTTGTCAGTCACCATTTGCAAAACCATATTTGACCCTCAAAGAGGCTGAATTTGATAAGTAACTTGCTACATACTCATAATAAGGAGCTAAATAGAACACGAATGGGAAATACACAAATGCTAAACTAAAGAAGATATTGGCCAAAATAAACGCTATACCGAGAGAGAAACTTGATTTTTCAACTTCCTAAAACGGTGTTGTTCAAACATTTCTACTTATTTGTACTTGCCAGTTGAACCTACGCTTCCCTAATAAAATGTCTATGGTAAAAAGTTAAAAAATCCTCCCACTTTTGTTAGATATATTTTTTTGTGTAATTTTGTAATCGTTATGCGGCAGTAATAATATACATATTAATACGAGTTAGTAATCCTGTAGTTCTCATATGCTACGAGGAGGTATTAAAAGGTGCGTTTCGACAATGCATCTACTGTAGTATATTATTGCTTAATCCAAATGAATATTATAAATTTAGGAATTCTTGCTCACATTGATGCAGGAAAAACTTCCGTAACCGAGAATCTGCTGTTTGCCAGTGGAGCAACGGAAAAGTGCGGCCGTGTGGATAATGGTGACACCATAACGGACTCTATGGATATAGAGAAACGTAGAGGAATTACTGTCCGGGCTTCTACGACATCTATTATCTGGAATGGAGTGAAATGCAATATCATTGACACTCCGGGACACATGGATTTTATTGCGGAAGTGGAGCGGACATTCAAAATGCTTGATGGAGCAGTCCTCATCTTATCCGCAAAGGAAGGCATACAAGCGCAGACAAAGTTGCTGTTCAGTACTTTACAAAAGCTGCAAATCCCGACAATTATATTTATCAATAAGATTGACCGTGCCGGTGTGAATTTGGAGCGTTTGTATATGGATATAAAAACAAATCTGTCGCAAGATGTCCTGTTTATGCAAACTGTTGTCGATGGATCGGTTTATCCGGTTTGCTCCCAAACATATATAAAGGAAGAATACAAAGAATTTGTATGCAACCATGACGACGATATATTAGAACGATATTTGGCGGATAGCGAAATTTCACCGGCTGATTATTGGAATACGATAATCGCTCTTGTGGCAAAAGCCAAAGTCTATCCGGTGCTACATGGATCAGCAATGTTCAATATCGGTATCAATGAGTTGTTGGACGCCATTTCTTCTTTTATACTTCCTCCGGCATCAGTCTCAAACAGACTTTCAGCTTATCTCTATAAGATAGAGCATGACCCCAAAGGGCATAAAAGAAGTTTTCTTAAAATAATTGACGGAAGTCTGAGACTTCGAGACGTTGTAAGAATCAACGATTCGGAAAAATTCATCAAGATTAAAAATCTAAAGACTATTTATCAGGGCAGAGAGATAAATGTTGATGAAGTGGGTGCCAATGATATCGCGATTGTAGAAGATATAGAAGATTTTCGAATCGGAGATTATTTAGGTGCTAAACCTTGTTTGATTCAAGGATTATCTCATCAGCATCCCGCTCTCAAATCCTCCGTCCGGCCAAATAAGCCCGAAGAGAGAAGCAAGGTGATATCCGCTCTGAATACATTGTGGATTGAAGACCCGTCTTTGTCCTTTTCCATAAACTCATATAGTGATGAATTGGAAATCTCGTTATATGGTTTGACCCAAAAGGAAATCATACAGACATTGCTGGAAGAACGATTTTCCGTAAAGGTCCATTTTGATGAGATCAAGACTATCTACAAAGAACGACCTATAAAAAAGGTCAATAAGATTATTCAGATCGAAGTACCACCCAACCCTTACTGGGCCACAATAGGGCTGACTCTTGAACCCTTACCGTTAGGGGCAGGGTTGCAAATCGAAAGTGACATCTCCTATGGTTATCTGAACCATTCTTTTCAAAATGCCGTTTTTGAAGGGATTCGTATGTCTTGCCAATCTGGTTTACATGGATGGGAAGTGACAGATCTGAAAGTAACTTTTACTCAAGCCGAGTATTATAGCCCGGTAAGTACACCTGCTGATTTCAGACAGCTGACCCCTTATGTCTTCAGGCTGGCTTTGCAACAGTCAGGTGTGGACATTCTCGAACCGATGCTCTGTTTTGAGTTGCAGATACCCCAAGTAGCGAGTTCCAAAGCTATTACAGATTTGCAAAAACTGATGTCTGAGATTGAAGACATCAGTTGTAATAATGAGTGGTGTCATATTAAAGGGAAAGTTCCATTAAATACAAGTAAAGACTATGCCTCAGAAGTAAGTTCGTACACTAAGGGCTTAGGCATTTTTATGGTTAAGCCATGTGGGTATCAAATAACAAAAGACGGTTATTCTGATAATATCCGCATGAACGAAAAAGATAAACTTTTATTCATGTTCCAAAAATCAATGTCATTAAAATAATGGAGCGGTCAGGAAATTTCTATAAGGCAATACGGTTGGGATATATACTTATCTCCATTCTTATCGGATGTATGGCATATAATAGCCTCTATGAATGGCAGGAGATAGAAGCATTAGAACTTGGCAATAAAAAAATAGACGAGCTCCGAAAAGAAATAAACAATATCAATATTCAAATGATAAAATTTTCTCTATTGGGTGAAACAATACTGGAATGGAACGATAAAGATATCGAGCATTACCATGCACGGCGTATGGCAATGGACAGTATGCTCTGCCGTTTCAAGGCCACCTATCCAGCAGAGCGCATCGATAGTGTGCGCAGTCTTTTAGAGGATAAGGAACGACAGATGTTCCAGATAGTCCGGTTAATGGATGAACAACAATCTATTAACAAGAAGATAGCCAATCAAATTCCGGTTATTGTACAGAAAAGTGTGCAGGAACAGTCCAAAAAGCCAAAACGAAAAGGTTTCTTAGGCATATTCGGCAAAAAAAAGGAAGTAACTCCAGCAGTATCAACCACTATCCTTCATTCGGTCAATAGAAACGTAATCAGCGAACAGAAAGTGCAGGATCGCCAATTGTCGGAACAAGCCGACAGCCTTGCAGCTCGTAATGCAGAACTTAACAGACAACTGCAAGAATTGATTTGCCAAATAGAAGAAAAGGTACAAACCGAACTGCAAAGCCGGGAAAACGAAATAGTTGCCATGCGTGAAAAGTCATTTATGCAAGTAGGCGGTTTAATGGGATTCGTTCTTCTATTGTTGTTAATTTCCTACATCATCATACATCGTGATGCAAAAAGCATTAAACAATACAAGCACAAGACAACTGATTTGATAAGGCAACTGGAACAATCCGTACAACGGAACGAGGCACTGATAACGTCAAGGAAGAAGGCGGTACATACTATCACCCATGAACTGCGCACACCGCTGACAGCAATAACAGGCTATGCCGGACTGATACGGAAAGAACAGTGTGAGGATAAGTCCGGGCAGTATATCCAAAACATACTGCAATCCTCCGACCGTATGCGGGATATGCTTAACACTTTGCTTGACTTCTTCCGCCTGGACAACGGCAAGGAACAGCCCCGTCTGTCACCCTGCCGGATTTCAGCAATCACGCACACACTTGAAACGGAGTTCATGCCTGTTGCCGTGAACAAAGGGCTGTCCTTGTCCGTGAAGACTGGACACGATGCCATTGTATTGACCGACAAAGAGCGAATAATACAAATCGGGAATAACCTGCTGTCAAACGCTGTCAAGTTCACAGAAGAAGGCGGTGTTTCTTTGATTACTGAATATGATAATGGAGTTCTGACACTGGTCGTTGAAGATACAGGTACAGGCATGACAGAAGAGGAACAGAAACAAGCGTTCGGTGCGTTTGAACGTCTATCAAATGCCGCCGCAAAGGAGGGTTTCGGGCTTGGGCTTGCCATAATGCGTAATATTGTGTCGATGCTTGGCGGAACAATCCGTTTAGACAGCAAGAAAGGGAAAGGCAGTCGTTTCACAGTTGAAATTTCTATGCAGGAAGCTGAAGAACAGCTTGGATATACAAGCAATACACCTGTTTATCATAACAATAAATTCCATGATGTTGTCGCCATTGACAATGATGAGGTATTACTTCTGATGCTGAAAGAGATGTATTCCCAAGAAGGAATACACTGCGACACTTGCACCGATGCTGCGGCACTGATGGAAATGATACGCCAGAAAGAATACAGCCTGTTGCTGACAGACTTGAATATGCCCGATATAAACGGTTTCGAATTGCTGGAACTGTTGCGTTCGTCCAACGTGGGCAATTCACCAACAATCCCGGTGGTTGTGGCAACCGCTTCGGGCAGTTGTAACAAAGGGGAACTATTGGCAAAAGGCTTTGCCGGATGCCTGTTCAAACCGTTCTCCATATCGGAACTGATGGAGGTTTCCGACAGGTGTGCCATAAAAGCGACACCGGACGGGAAACCGGACTTTTCCGCCTTATTGTCCTATGGCAATGAAGCCGTCATGCTGGAAAAGTTGATAACTGAAACAGAAAAGGAAATGCAGGCGGTACGGGATGCAGCAAAAGAAAAAGACCTGCAAAAGCTGGATTCCCTGATCCACCACCTGCGCAGTTCGTGGGAGGTGCTCCGTGCCGACCAACCGCTGAATGTACTTTACGGATTGCTTCGTGGCGATGCTCTCCCGGATGGTGAAGCGTTAAGCCATGCCGTGACTGCCGTGCTGGATAAGGGAGTGGAAATAATACGGTTGGCAGAAGAGGAAAGGAGAAAATACGAAGATGAATAAGACAAAAATAATTGTGGTGGAAGACAACATCGTGTATTGCGAATATGTCTGCAATATGCTGTCACGGGAGGGCTACCGCAATATGAAGGCTTACCACCTCTCAACCGCGAAGAAACATCTGCAACAGGCAACAGATAATGATATCGTGGTTGCCGACCTGCGTCTGCCTGACGGCAGTGGCATAGACCTTTTGTGCTGGATGCGAAAGGAGGGAAAGATGCAGCCCTTCATCATTATGACCGACTACGCCGAAGTTAATACCGCCGTGGAAAGCATGAAACTCGGCTCGATAGACTATATTCCCAAACAGCTTGTGGAGGATAAACTTGTCCCCCTGATCCGTTCCATACTGAAAGAACGTCAGGCAGGACAACGCCGTATGCCTATATTCGCCCGTGAAGGTTCCGCCTTTCAGAAAATCATGCACCGCATAAGGCTGGTAGCCGCCACCGATATGAGCGTGATGATATTTGGTGAGAACGGCACGGGCAAGGAGCATATTGCCCACCTGTTGCATGACAAGAGCAAACGTGCAGGCAAGCCATTTGTGGCGGTGGACTGCGGTTCACTCTCCAAAGAGCTTGCACCGTCGGCTTTCTTCGGACACGTCAAAGGTGCATTTACAGGTGCGGACAATGCCAAGAAAGGATATTTCCATGAGGCGGAAGGCGGCACGTTGTTTCTGGACGAGGTAGGAAACCTCGCGTTGGAAACCCAACAGATGTTGCTCCGTGCCATACAGGAGAGGCGGTATCGCCCGGTCGGAGACAAGGCAGACCGGAATTTCAATGTCCGCATCATCGCTGCTACCAATGAAGATTTGGAGGTATCGGTGAATGAAAAGCGTTTTCGGCAGGATCTTCTGTACCGCCTGCACGACTTCGGGATAACCGTTCCTCCGTTGCGTGACTGTCAAGAAGACATTATGCCGCTGGCAGAGTTCTTCCGTGATATGGCAAACAGAGAGCTGGAGTGTAGCGTGAGCGGGTTCAGTTCCGAAGCACGTAAAGCGTTGCTGACACACGCATGGCCGGGCAACGTGCGGGAACTTCGGCAGAAAGTTATGGGTGCTGTATTGCAGGCGCAGGAAGGTGTTGTCATGAAAGAGCATCTGGAACTTGCCGTGACGAAACCGACCTCTACTGTCAGCTTCGCCTTGCGCAATGACGCGGAGGATAAGGAGCGGATATTGCGTGCGTTGAAACAGGCAAACGGCAACCGGAGTGTCGCCGCAGAACTGCTCGGCATAGGCAGGACAACACTATACAGCAAACTTGAAGAGTATGGACTTAAATATAAATTCAAGCAATCATAGCCCGTAATTCACTGAATTTGGCTATCTTTGCATAACATTTGAGAAAAACGGCGATTGGCAGGAGCTTTTCGCCGCCAACATATAGGATAAGACCGCAAGGCGTTTCAAGCGAAAATCTGGTAAATTGGAACTACGGAGACGATTGCGTGATGCTTATGCTATGCTTACGCATAGCGTGCATTCACGTACTCTCCGTAAAGGCTTTACCAGAGCCATCGCTTGAAGGTAGTGTGAATTGCACGCTACTTTTTTACCCTTGCCTAACGAAAGGAAACGATTATGGGTAAAGTTCAGATTCTCGCCGTACTGACGATGGACGGATGTCTTTCTTCAGAGTTATATGATAAAGCACATCAGGATTTGTGCCTTGACCGTTGCGGTCTTGATGAAATCAGGAAGAAAGCCTTTTACCGTGTGACACCGGACTATTCCATTTCAATGCTGCACGAATGGAGAAAAGACTGCACAAACATCCGTTACCTCGCGGAAGCCACACCGGACACGGCAGACTATATAAACGGACTGCTGCGGATGCACGCTGTGGATGAAATCATACTATACACCGTTCCTTTCATATCCGGAAGCGGACGACATTTTTTTAAGTCGGCTCTGCCAGAGCAACACTGGACGCTTTCCTCTTTGAAAAGCTATCCCAACGGTGTATGTCGCATTATCTATATCCTTGATAAAAAAGCAAGATAGCCAAAATGTGCGGCAAGCATACATTTCTATTTTCAGGAATAGAATAAATGTTCCGATTACAAACAATTTAAGTCGGAGATAATTTGTCCTTGTGAAAAAATACTGAATTTTATACCTCTGAAATCCAGCACTTTGTAAAATTGAGTGTTGGATTTTTTATTTTCTGCCGCGTTTTTTGCCAATTATATTCATGTGCGCACGCAGAAAACAAAGTGTAATTTTCAAAATTGACAGAACCATGAATTATTTCTTGCTGGCGGAAACCGACTTTTTCCGCCTGATAAACGAAGCCGGCGACTGCAATATGGAAACGGCATACACGGCTTTCGCCACCCAAGTGATCGAACTGTGCAACGGCGGCATGGACATGAACCTTACCGTCATCGCGCTTGCCTACATCGAAATCGAGTTGCAGCACCATCCCGTACGTAATCTGTCAGAAGAAAAAAGAGAGATTGCCGCCTACGTCAGCAAGGCTCTGTCTTTCGTAAGAAAGATGCAGAAATTCCTTGCCACGCCCCAAGTGCCACCACTAATATCCGCCAACAACGCAACAGAAACCACCGCCAGCCTTCTTCAATGGACGGGCAATGCCATCGACCTCGTGGAACTTATCTACGGCATAGACGTGATGGGCTGCATCAACAACGGCAATATGCCGCTCAAACAGCTCGCCCCACTTCTCTATAAGATATTCGGGGTTGATTCTAAAGACTGCTACCGCTTCTACACTGATATCAAACGCCGGAAGAACGAAAGCCGCACCTATTTCATTGACAGGATGCAGGAAAAACTGAACGAGAGAATGTTGCGTGATGAGGAGTTGGAGCGGATGAGAAAATAAAAAAATATCCATTACATATGAGAAGACAGGAATACTCGTATCCTGTCTTTTTATTTTCATTTAATTATATATTAATTAGCACAATATATGTGAGTTTTTCATTCCTATAAGGACAAATTTCAGAAACGTATGTCTGGTAAATTATTGAGTCATCATAGTATGAACATATATCATTACTAAAAACAATGAAACAACTTCCATAAGATTGTGGTTGTAAAAATCGCCATTTAATAGCCCGTTTTTTTTGTAAAATTCGCCAATTAAAAAAATATGATTATCTTTGCATTATATTTTATAAGGTATGGAAACAGTAAATAGAATACTTCAAGAGAAGATTACAGCACGAATCGCGCCCAATAAAGCAGTACTGATTTTTGGTGCTCGCCGTGTTGGTAAAACGGTAATGATGCGTAAAAT
>CALIBA010000182.1 GCA_938045435.1 uncultured Selenomonas sp. | reverse complement strand
CGCCGAGACAGGTCGCCGCGCCGCCGAACGGCTCGATCTCGGTCGGATGGTTGTGCGTCTCGTTCTTGAACATGAGGAGCCAGTCCTCGTCCTTGCCGTTCACATCGACCGTAATGCGGATGCTGCACGCATTGATCTCCTCGGACGCATCGAGGTCATCGAGCTTCCCCTCAGCCCGCAGTGCCTTCATTCCGATGACAGCGATATCCATCAGTGTCATATCACGCTGCTTGCCGTCCGTATACAGCACCCTGCGATCGTCCATATAGGTCCGATAGGTCTCAAAGATCGGCATGGAGAAGAATCCGTTCTCGATGTTCACGGCATCGATCGCCGTAGTAAAGGTTGTGTGGCGGCAGTGATCCGACCAATAGGTATCAATGACCCGCAGCTCCGTGATCGTCGGAGCACGGTGCTCCGTATCGCGGAAATACTGTTGGACGAATGCGAGGTCCTCCTCGCTCATGGCAAAGCCGCGTTCTTTATGAAATTTTTCCAACGCATCGTGCGAGAGTTGGTTGAACTGCGTGAGAATCTCCACATCCGGCGGCAATACAATTCTGCTCTCAAGCGTCGCAGGGGTCTCAAGTGATGCCTCGCGGCTCTCCACACGATTGATCAGATACGTCTTAATCTGGTCATAGACGCGATCGCCGATCTTTCCAATCAGAACGATGACACGCGCCGTACGCACATCGGGACGCTCTCCCTGCGTCACAAGCTGTACGCACTCTGCCGCCGCTGCTGCCGTCGGGTCGAACTGCCCCGGCAGCGGTTCAATCGCAAATATGTACGCGTCTGAAAAGGACGGCAGTGCGTCCTCATAGACGGTGTCCACCGGCGGATCTGCAAAGACAATGTTTCGCACCTTGGCAAACTCTTCGTCGCTCAGGCCCTCTATGTCATAACGCGTAATGATGCGCACCGCGCGCAGATCGGTCAGCCGAAATGTTTCCACCAGATCACTGCGGAGCTGCTGCGCGGGAACATCAAAAAAACCCTGCCGCTTCTCCACAAAGATTCGTTTGACTGCCATGGAAATCCTCCTTCTCAAACGCTGTTTCCCCGCCTCCTA
>CALIBA010000181.1 GCA_938045435.1 uncultured Selenomonas sp. | reverse complement strand
CGCGCAGATCCGCAACGCCCTGCTCCGTGATGATGACATCGACGTCATGGCAGCCATGGTCGATGTGTGAGCAGAACGGAACGATCGAGGAGATCTTGCCGCCCTTTGCCTCGGAGGTTGTGAAGAAAATCGTAATGTAGGCATTGCGTGCAAAGTCGCCGCTGCCGCCGATGCCGTTCATCATCTTCGTGCCCATGACGTGGGTGGAGTTGACATTGCCGTAAATATCGACCTCGATGGCGGTATTCATCGCGATGACGCCGAGACGGCGGACGACTTCAGGATTGTTCGAGATCTCCTGCGGACGGAGCATCATGATCTTCTTGTACTTATCGATGTCTTTGTAGAAGCGCTGCAAACCTTCGGGTGATGGCGAGAATGCCGTGCCGGATGCGGCTTTGAGTTTGCCTGCATCCGCAAGGTCAAACATGCCGTCCTGAATGACTTCGGTGTAGACCTCAAGATCGGTGAAATCAGAGTTGACAAATCCGGAGATGACGGCATTTGCTACGTTGCCAACACCGGACTGAAGCGGCAAAAGCCCCTTGGGCATACGCCCTTCTTCAAGCTCTTTCGAAAGGAACTGAACCGTGAGCTCACCCATCTTCTTCGATGCGTCATCAAGTGGTGCAAGCGGACGCGTCTTATCCGTAATGTCACTGGGCACGACGTATTTGATCTTGTCCAGCGGACACGGGATGAAGTGCGTCCCGATGCGATCACCCGCCTTTGTAATCGGGATCGGCAGACGGTTCGGCGGATCGAGCGGAATGTAGATGTCATGCATACCGACGAGCTCCATCGGCTGGCTCGTGTTCACCTCGACGATGACGACATCAGCACTCTGGATAAAGGACGGCGTGTTGCCGACAGATGTGGATGGGATGATGCCCTCCTCAGTGATGGCAACGGCTTCCACAAGAGCGACATCGATCTTGCCGAGGAAGCCCTCACGCGCCTGCTGTGCCATCTGCGACAGGTGCATGTCGATGTAACTTACCTTGCCGCTGTTGATCGCATTGCGCAGCGCCGTATTCGTCTGGTACGGCATACGCTGTTTCATGCCGCCGGCCTCTGTGATGGCGCCGTCAAGCTCCGGCCCCGTTGAGGCGCCCGTCCAAATATTTACTTTGAACGGATTCTTCTTCATGCGCTCTGCAATAGCAAGCGGTACGGCTTTCGGATAACCGGACGGCGTAAATCCGCTGGCACCGATGGTCATACCATCGGAAAAATACTCCGCGGCTGTTTCCGCACTCACAATTCTGTCCTGCAAAGACTTGGGCACGCGATCGGAAATATCGATCATAGAAAAACCTCCCTCTGCCGCATTGGCAAACTCTTGTTTCCAACGCACTCTGATACACTTCTGGTCTGCGCACCACGTCATTCGCACCCGTCCAACCCCGCTGATATAAGAAAAACATATACCGCGAAATGTATTGAATAGCTACGAATTATCATAGTCGCATATACCAATTATATCTGTCTCATAGAATATCACGAAAAAAAAATACCGTCAAGATTGTATTGACGGCATTTTCTGTGATTTGTGAAAAAAAGTCCAAGCACGCATTAATTCGCTGTATTTTTATGACGCTCCATCGCCGTCTGCGCCTCCATTTGCAAGATAATACGAGAGGCTGCTCAGCCCGACCGAGAGATCTTCACTGACAAACGGAACGGTAGACGGCACTTGCAGTTTGACTGGCGCAAAGTTCCAAATCCCGAGAACCCCCGCCGCAACAAGATCGTCAGCAACCCGCTGGGCGCAGGACGCAGGGACGGCGATAATCCCAATCTGCACCATACGCTCCCGAACGATTTCAAAAAGGCGTGCCGCATCCTCCACGCGGTGCGTACCAACCGTCGTGCCAATCAGTGCCGGATTGGTATCAAAGAGCGCCACGAGCCGAAAGCCGAGTTGGATAAAATGCTGATGATTCGCCAGCGCTGTGCCGAGATGCCCCATACCGACAACAGCAATGTTCCAATGGTGGTCAAGACCGAGAATGCTTTTGACACTTTCCTTGAGGTCATCAACATAGTAACCAACACCTTTTTTGCCAAACTGTCCAAAGGAAGTCAGATCCTTTCGGATCTGCTCCGGGTTGATGGCGAGGCGTCGTCCGAGTTCTTCCGAGGACACGATGACAGCGCCCTCCTCTGCAAGCAGGCGCAGCCCGCGATAGTACAGCGGCAGACGGTCTACGGTCGCTTTGGATATCGAAGCATTTTCCTGCATAGTCATCCTTTCCATGTCTCCCCACACGCATAAAGCGCCGCCGTCATCGCAGCGAGCATAAAGAGAAGCATCGAGGAGGGAATGTTAAAGAGCAAATGATCGGTCAGTCCATTGAGGGCAATCGAAACCAGCGCCAGTCCAAGGCCAATCGAAAGCCCCTCCATGCATTTACTCATACGCCAGCGCGTCAGATCCGCGCGTACCTGAGCAACAGTGTCCCACGTGCTGTCCTTTGCTGCCGCCACATCCTGCCACGGAGGTGTCCGGCGCGGCACGCGAAAGGCCAGAATCAGCGATCCAAAAAAGAACCACAGGAATGACAGCGCCCCCGGAATACCAATCTCTGCGGCGTAGTTCAGATACATATTGTGTGCATGAACGATCTGGACAGGCGCACCCTGCAAGTAAAAATCATAGTCCGGATATACCATGAAGTACGCGCCCCAGCCGATGCCCAGAAAGGGATGGTCAAGGATCATCGCAATGGTGCTCTCCCAAAACGCGAGACGCATCTCAGATGAGGTGTCAATGCGCGTAAAGACGGAAAGCAGTCGGTCTGCAAGCACGGGGTCGAAAAATAACGCCCCCGCACCGAGAAGCATAAACCCTAAGAGAATGCGCCAGTCACGCAGTGCGCCATAGCCTGCAAGCACAGCGGCGATGACAAGACATGCCCCACGCGCATAGGTCATTGCAAGACAGGCAAGAGCACCAACGAGAATCACAGCGGCGAGAGTACGCCACCCCCGCTGCAAACTTGTCATAAGTCCGACGGCCATACAGATGACAATATCAAGATACCCTGCGAGGATATTGGGATTCTCCCACGTAGAAAAGACCCGTTTGGAAAGTTCTGGAAACGCGTCTCCATCCACCCATTTCATCGCAGAGATGTCGATACCAAAGATAAACTGATAAAAGCCATAGAGAATGACAAGCCCCGCCGCCGCCGCCATCACGCATACGATTTGTACAAACTCCTTTGGTGTACGCAGCGTTTGCCCTACGAGAATATAGGTCAGCGCGTAGATGGGAACAAGATGGTAATAGTTGTAAAAACTAAACGAAACATCTGGGGACACGAGCACAGAGGCCAGTGCCACAAGGACAAAAAGCAGTACAGGCGCATCGTAGTGCAGGCGGCGCAGACGAAATGCCGGATCCAAATGCCGGCGCAGGAGCAAAAGGCCACAGCCGATGAGCAGCGCCACCATAGCAGCAAGAGGTGCAAGCGGAATCAAAAAAGCCTCTGCTAAGACAGCGTACAGCATCCCCTTGGCAAATCGTTCATTCCAATGACGGCGGCGTGCCTTCCGCCGCTTTGCCTCAAAATAATCCTCTGCCAATGGCTCACCTCCAAGACGCCATGAGCATCTGGCGCACACTGCCCACCAGATAGAGAGAGCCGCAGACGACGAGCAGCCCCCCCGATGCATGGGCACGCTGCGCCGCCTCGAAAGTCCCCATCTGCACGTCACCACAGGCAAACGCATCGATCCCCATCTCAGCCGCCGCCGCCGCGACAAAATCGGCACCTGCTGCGCGCTCAGACTGCGGGCGCACAGTGATGACCTCATCGCCATGCCGCAAAAGTGCTGCGAGCATGGCGTCAATATCCTTGTCCTTTAAGATGCCGAGCAAAAAGATCCGTAGTTCCTGTGGGAAATACGCATCCAGTCCTGCACGCAATGCCGCCATTCCAGCCGGGTTATGTGCACCGTCAACGACGATAGGATACGGCTCCCGCGCGAGGATTTCAAAACGTGCAGGATGGTGCACGGTGCACAGCCCCGTGCCCACTGCTTCCTCGGTGATGCGCGCATCCTCACGCGCAAGAAGCTTTGCCGCCATGATGACAAGGGCTGCATTCTCTGCTTGATACCCCCCCGCAAGCGCAAGCGCAAACGATGCCGGCGCAGCCTGCTGGACGGCGTGGAACGTGACGCTCTGGCCCTCTGCAAAAAGCTCCATCTGCGCTGAAAAATCTACACCGTAAATAAACGTGTCCACACCCAGTGTCTGAGCACGCGCACGGATGATTGCGAGGGGCTCTCCCGTCGCCGCCGTGATGAGCGGCACGCCCTCTTTGATGATGCCCGCCTTGTGCTCTGCTATCCCTAAGAGTGTCCCGCCACAGCGGTCGGCATGATCCATCGCCACATTTGTGATGATTGTCAGCATAGGGTGAATGACATTCGTGGAATCAAGCAGACCGCCAAGACCCGTCTCAATGACAGCAACCTCCACGGATTGCTCTGCAAAGTATAAAAAGGCAAGCGCTGTCAGTGCCTCAAACTGCGTGGGGTGCTCGTGTCCTGCCGCTGCCATCTCATCTGCGACATGGCGGACGCGCGTGAGGAGCGCGGCAAACGTCTCCTCGGAAATATCGCGATCATCTATGCTCATGCGTTCCGTATAGGAGATGAGGTGGGGCGAAAGATAACGCCCGGTACGGATGCCGGCGGCATGACAGACCGCGGCCATCATCTGTGCGACAGACCCTTTTCCATTCGTGCCGGCAACATGGATGGAGGCAAAGCTGCGCTCTGGACTGCCAAGGCGTGCACAAAGTTCCTCCATACGCGTGAGCCCCAAGCGTATGCCGAATGTATTCAGTTCATCGAGATAGGCAAGGGCCTCCTGATAGTCCATCAGCATACCTCAAAGTTTCGCCAGATCCGCAAGACGGGTGCGCATAAGCGCGGCTTTTTCCTCATACCCCGCCAGTTTCTCACGCTCTGCGGCAACAACCTGTGCAGGTGCCTTTGACGTAAAGCCAACATTGGCGAGTTTGCCCGAAAGGCGCGCAATCTCTTTTTCAAGATTTTCACGTTCCTTTTCAAGACGCGCCCGCTCCTTCTCCACGTCAATCAGCCCCGCAATAGGCAGATAGACCGCTGCACCTGCAGGCGCCCCTGTCACCACATTCTCCGGATCGGGGGCATCTGCCGCGAGGAAGGAGATCTCAGAGACAGCGGCAAGCGCATGAAAATAATCCACATGAGATGCAAAAGTTTCCGCAAGCGCACCGTCACGCACACGCAGGATGAGCGGGCTCTTCCTGCCCGGCGGGGTGCCAAGCTCCGCACGCAGGTTGCGCACTGTCTTAATGACCTCCATGATGGCGCCCATCGCGCGCTCTGCTGTCATGTCAATATCCGATGCAACAGCTTCTACCCATGGCGCGCGCATAATGCTCTCGCCCGTATGCGGCAGTTTCTGCCAGATCTCCTCTGTGAGAAACGGCATAAAGGGATGTAGGAGGCGCATCGTACGCTCCAAGATCGTACGCAGAACAAAGAGTGCCGTGTTCTTCGCACACGGGTGCTCCTTGTCATAGAGGCGCGCCTTTGTCAGCTCGATGTACCAGTCACAGAATTCGCTCCACAGGAACTCATAGATCATGCGTCCGGCTTCGCCCAGCTCATAGTTTTCAAGGTTCGCCGTCACATCGCGCGCCGTTTGTGCCGCGCGTGAGAGAATCCAGCGGTCGGCGAGCGTATAATCGCTCTCGTTGGGAACAAAGGCAGTGTCTGTTCCTTCGAGATTCATCAGCATGTAGCGCGAGGCGTTCCAGATTTTATTTGCAAA
>CALIBA010000180.1 GCA_938045435.1 uncultured Selenomonas sp. | reverse complement strand
GCACTCCATTCCTCTTTCGTCAACCCCCTTTTTTATGTTTTTTTAATAAGATTTTTCTCAATACACAAAATTCAGCTCTGTGCGCTCTGAAAGGAGCGGTGCAGAAGAATCTTTATCTGAGAGCACCCGAGGAGAAATGGGCCACACAACACCAATCTCTGGGTCATCCCAACGAATATTCCCATCACAATCGGGAGAATAGAAATTATCCGCTTTATACTGTACTTCGACATCATCGGTAAGTGTAATAAAGCCATGTGCAAATCCACGCGGAATAAAAAGCTGGCGATAGTTCTCGGCCGATAGTTCCACGCCGACCCATTTCGCATAGGTGGGTGATCCACGGCGAATATCCACCGCAACATCAAAGATGACACCGCGCGAAACACGCAACATTTTTGCCTGCGCCATTGGATTGAGCTGATAATGCAGCCCCCGCAGTGTTCCTTTCTCTGCAGAGAA
The DNA here is from genome assembly GCA_938045435.1 of uncultured Selenomonas sp. Classification (GTDB taxonomy): domain Bacteria; phylum Bacillota; class Negativicutes; order Selenomonadales; family Selenomonadaceae; genus Centipeda. Next base: position 9,960 of record CALIBA010000180.1, on the reverse strand, counting down.
AGAATGATTATCCTGCACAAAATCCACGGAGATCCCCATGGCCTCCATCTTTTTTTTTGACCAGCTTTCCATAAACCAACCACGTGCATCACCAAAAACCTGCGGTTCAAGGATCACTACACCTGGAAGTTCTGTCTTAATAACGTTCACAAAAATACTCCTTTTTATTGCTCTCGAATCAATCGTTTCAAATAAGTCCCATACTCATTCTTTGCAAGAGGTTCTGCAAGACGAAGAACCTGCTCCTCATCAATGTATCCCATACGATAGGCAATCTCCTCAATACAAGAGATCTTGAGGCCCTGTCGTGCCTGTATGGTCTGAACGAAAGATGCTGCTGCGAGAAGGGACTCATGCGTTCCCGTATCGAGCCATGCATAACCACGCCGCAGACGCTCCACGTGAAGTTTTCCTGCCGCAAGGTACACCTTGTTCACATCCGTAATCTCCAGTTCTCCACGCGCAGAGGGACGGACTGTCCGTGCAATATCCACAATATCTTTATCGTAGAAATATAGCCCCGTTACGGCGTAGTTGGATTGTGGCTGCACAGGTTTTTCCTCAAGAGAAAGCGCATGTCCATTTGCATCAAAGGAAACGACGCCATATCGTTCCGGATCAGAAACATAGTAAGCGAAAACAGTTGCTCCACTCTCCTGACGCACAACACGCTGAAGCACTTGAGCAAAATCCGCTCCATAGAAGATATTATCCCCTAGCACAAGTGCACAGGCATCTCCTGCAATAAAATCTGCGCCGATGAGAAATGCCTGTGCAAGCCCATCCGGACGCGGCTGCACAGCATACGAAATTGAAAGCCCCAGCTGACTGCCATCGCCAAGCAGTGCTTGATAGAGCAAGTTGTCATCCGGCGTCGTAATGATGAGGATCTCCCGTATTCCAGAAAGCATGAGCGTACTCAAAGGATAGTAGATCATCGGCTTGTCATAGATCGGCATAAGCTGCTTGGATACGACCTTTGTCAGCGGATACAGGCGCGTACCCGAACCGCCAGCAAGAATAATTCCTTTCTGAACCATTCTGTCACCTCTTTATAAAAGTGTTTGCTTCCTTAAAAGTTTCGACGGACATAGAAGCTTTTCCTTTTCTGTGTTATGATATAATTCCATAAAATAAGGAGGTTTTGCTATGAGTGAATCTGTCAATTTTTCTGTTGGAGACCCTTTTCCTCTTCCAATTTTAGCCCAGTCAGATGGCGGGATGTTTCAAGTGGATAAAAATGGCATGATGTTCCTGCTGCAACTCTCGCGAACAGATGCCATCGCTGTCGAAGCATTTCGCACAGGAAAAATCGAACTTGCCGTTACAGAGATTGACGATGTTTTGTTCCTCCTCTACCATATAGATGGCATTTTTAAGGATGGTTGGGGGGATGCCCCCCTCTCCCTTTCTCTTGTGAAAGATGAACTGTTGCCTAAGGAAGAAGATCTCATCGATCCAACGCTCCATCTCTATCTCGTCGACACAAACTTAAAGATTTTACTTTCACAGCGCACGGCAGCCCTCCCTGAAGAATTTGCAGAGTGCATTCGAAAGAATATACGTGCACAACGGAAAGCACCGCTTTCCGCGCGCAGTTTCCAAAAGAAAGTCTCTTCTCTATGGGCAAAATATAGTGTGAGCGATCTGCATACAATGGCATCTGTTGTGCATACGCTTCCTCTTGTATTGAGAAGCACTTCACTGCATTGAAAACAGTATACATAGGGACTTGTAAAAGAAAAGAAATGACATATAAATAGCGTGTAATCATAACCACCCGTCAAACGGGTGGTTTGCGCGCCCCTATAAGGGGATAATATAAAAAAGACCTGTGGTATCATCTGTATTGCTGATACCACAGGTCTTTTTATACATCTTTATGAACTCTATCTGGCTTAAACTGACGGATACTGTGATATTCAATCATATCTTTGATGACTGCATTCGTCAAATGTTCCCCTTATTGCTCAGTTCCTTTACGATGCGAGCGACAAGTGCCGTTCGCGAAAATGGTGTGATGATATAGTACCCATCAATATAGGGTTCAATGTCTTTTGCAATCGCAAGCGAAAGCTCGACAGCAAGTTCTTCTGCCTCTGCACGATCCAGTCCGCGATAAGAATCAATGATTCGTTCTTCGACATGAATCCCCGTGATCTCACTCTCCATGAATCGCGCGTTGCGTTCACTAACGACAGGCATAAGACCGCCAAGGATGACTGCCTCTGGAAAAGCGTCACGAAAACAACGCATATTTTCCTTTGCACGCTCACTCAATACAGGCTGTGTAAAAAATCCCCGCATTCCTGCCTCGATTTTCTTCCTCGCAAGGGTAATCTGTGTAGGAAAATGTTTCGCATTGACATTAAGTGCCCCAAATATATGAAATGGGACAATGTCCCCTCGTGTGCTAAGACCTCGGATAAAGGCAGCGAGCTTTCTTGAATTAAATTGATAAACGCTCTTGACATCATCTCGTTCCGCTGTAGGAATCGGGTCACCTGTGATGGCAATGATATTATGTATGCCCTCTGCACTAAGACCTAAAAGCAATGACTTAATGGCATTGAGGTTGCGGTCACGACAGGTCATATGTGGAATTGGCTCAATGCCGAGTTCACGATGCAGGCGCGCTGCAAGCATAGATGCATCCATACGGGCACGCGCAATAGGGTTATCTGCGATTGTAATGGCATCAACGCCCGCCGCTTGAAGTTCCTGCGCTCCTTTCAAAAATTTATGTGCATCCCCTGTTTCCGGTGGATCCAGTTCGACAGCAATGGGTTTCATATGAGATTTTAGCGCCTCATAGAAAGGGTTCTTCGGCGTATCTTTGGCAGGCACAGTTCCTTCTGATGCGACAACAGAGATGGATGGCTTCTCTCCTGCCAGTGCATCACACAGCGCATGAATATATGTCGGCGTTGTTCCGCAGCATCCGCCAACGATGGAGACGCCCTCCTGCGCAAGAGATGCAAGGCTTATTCCAAAATAACTGGGATCACTCTGGTAAAACGTCCGCCCGTCTACGATGATCGGATGTCCAGCATTTGGCATGAGAGAAAGTGGGAGGTCATGCGGCTCGAGGCGATGGATCAGCTCCTTCATCTGATGGATTCCATTCATACAGTTAAATCCAACAGCATCTACAACATGGCTGTCTGCAACTTCGTGCACAAGTTCTTCAACAAAACGCCCATCCCGCGTATAGCCGCCCGGAAATGCCGAAAAGGAATCTAAGATGAATGCCTCTGGACACTTTTTCTTAATGTATCTGGCCGTTTCAATCAATCCATCGGCCGAGGAGTTTGTTTCAAAGAGAAAATGCTTTGCCCCGCACGCGAGGAATTCCTCTGCAAGAAAGTGGTACTCATCAAGAATATCCGTGTGCGGCATCCCAACAACAGGCCCTATATCTGCAAAAATAAATGCTCCCGTTGGCTCTGCGGCACGTGCGGCAATCTCCCAGCCTGCATGTAAGATTTGCCGGACAAGTTTTTCATCTCCCTGATAGACGATACGGTTGGCAGCAAATGTATTCGTCTTGATTGCCTGTGCACCTGCACGTATATATTCCGTGTGGATATCTCCTACGATAAGGGGCATCTCAATATTTGCAAGCTCCACCCCTTTACCGCGCGTATGCGTCTTTTGTGCATAGTATGTTCCCATGCCGCCGTCAAAGATCAGCGGCTGATGTTTCAAATGTTCCCGTATATCCATGTGCCCCCGTACCTCTTATCCCAATACACGGCGTGCGATCTCAACAATACTTCGCGCATCGCCCGCATAGTAATCTGCGCCGATCTCCTTCGCATAGTCCTCAGTCAAAACTGCGCCGCCGACAACAGTTTCACAGGGATGCCCTGCATCGTGCAGGGCTTCAATGGTTTTTTTCATCGCCGTGACTGTCGTCGTCATGAGCGCCGAAAGCCCGATCAACCCAACCTGTTTTTCGATGGCGACCTCTACGACACGCGTGATGGGTACGTCACGCCCAAGGTCGATGATCTGATAGCCATAGTTCTCGAGGACGACCTTCACAATATTTTTGCCGATGTCGTGGATGTCCCCTTCCACTGTCGCGAGGATGATCTTTCCCTTTGATACGCCCTGCCCTTCCTCGGCGAGCCGTACCTTGATGAGTTCAAGCCCCGCCGTTGCCGCATTCGCTGCGTTGATGAGCTGCGGAAGAAAGATGATCTCCTTCTCATAGCGGTCTCCAACGATGTCAAGCGCCGGGATGACCTTCTCCTGTATGATCTCCATGGGCGCCATTTCCGTCAGGAGTTTGCGCGTGATGCGCTCGGCATCATCACTAAGCCCGCGGATAATCGCGTCCATAAGGGGGTCCGTGCCCTCACTGTCCGCTGCCATGAGCCCCTCTGCGCCCCCCGATGCAGTCGGCTCATCTCCCGTAAGACCAAGCTCTTTCCTCCGCCGCATCTCCGCTTGCTCCGGCGCAAAACGCGTGATATAGGCAGCACAGTCCACATCCTCGCCGGAAACCGCACGGAACGAAACAACGGCATCCATGATCTCTTTCGTATTGGGGTTGATGATTGGAAAATCAAGGCCGACATGCATTGCCTGTATGAGAAAATTCTCTGTCATATGCGTGCGTGCAGGCAAACCAAAGGACACATTGCTGACACCGAGTGCACAGTGCAGTCCAAGGCGTTCATGTACCTCGCGAACAGCGCGCAGGGTCTCCATTGCCTGATTCTGCTGCGCCGAGACAGTAAGAGTCAAGCAGTCAATGATAATATCCTCACGCTCGATACCATATCTCTCCGCCTCGGCGACAATACGCTCTGCAATAGCAACGCGCTCCGCCGCCGTCTCCGGCAGCCCCCGCTCATCCATCGCAAGACCAAGGACCGCCGCACCGTAGTGCTTTGCGAGTGGAAAGATCGCATCCATACGCTCACGCTCGCCGCTGACGGAGTTGATGATAACACGCCCATTCGCCACACGCAGTGCAGCTTCGATGACACGGGGATTTGCCGAGTCAATCTGCAGCGGCAGGTCAACCACACTCTGCACCGCCTTGACAACATAGGGGATGATCTTCTCCTCATCTACCCCTTGTGCTCCAACATTGATATCGAGCACTTGTGCACCCGCTTCTTGTTGAGAGATTGCAAGCTTTTTGATATACCCGTAATCCTCCTCAAGAAGCGCCTGCTGCAAGCGTTTTTTACCGGTCGGATTGATGCGCTCACCGATGACATTGACTTTGCCGTATTCCGCAACATACCCGGGTGAAGCAACGCCCTTTCGCTTCTTGCGGACAGGACGCTCCGTCTGCTTCCCTGCAACTGCTGTTGAAAGCGCGCGAATAAAGTTTGGTGTAGTGCCGCAACACCCTCCCATGATGCGTGCACCGCGCTCAGCAAACGCTGCCATCTCACGTCCAAAATCCTCTGCGGTCATCTCATATGCTCCCGTTCGAGGATCTGGAAGGCCCGCATTCGGTTTAACGATAATCGGCAGATCTGTCCACTCCATCATCTCATCCACAATGGGAAGGAGCTCCGCAGGGCCAAGAGAGCAGTTGACGCCAAGTGCATTGATGCCAAGCGCATCGAGCGTAACGGCAACAGAGGAAACAGCCGCACCGAGAAATGTGCGGCCATTCTCCTCAAACGTCATCGTTACCCAGATTGGCAGCTTTGTATGTTCTTTTGCCGCAAGCACTGCGGCTTTTACCTCATAGAGATCGGTCAAAGTCTCAAAGATAACGAGATCAGCCCCCGCTGCTTCCCCCGCCACAACCATCTCCCGAAAAAGTTCATATGCTCCCTCAAAGGACAGAGCTCCAAGCGGTTCAACGAGCTCCCCGAGGGGACCAATATCAAGCGCGACACGTACGCCTGAAACACCAGAAACATCCGCTGCACGGCGCGCCCCCTTTACATTCGCTGTAATGACCTCGGCAACACTCTTGCCCGTCCCGACGAGTTTGTGCCCATTCGCACCAAACGTATTACTGTAAATGACACGGCTGCCCGCTGCAATATAGTTCCGATGAACCTCCTCAATCACCTCGGGATGCTCCATGCCGAAAAGCTCTGGACGCTCGCCAGGTGCAAGGCCACGCGCCTGCAGCTCCGTTCCCATGCCACCGTCAAGTATAACAATATCCTGCATATCTATGTTGTCCCCCTCCTGTTTTATAATGGATTTTTCAAGTTTTCGCACCCTCACGACAGCGCCGTCCTGCCTTCCTAAAAGGACAGTTGCGGAACATGAGACAACGCTCACAGTCTGGTGGTCTGTGTGGCTGCGGTGTGCGTGCCACACCCATAATTGCTGTGACCGACTTACGCGGCACCATAATAAGAGTCGATGTCAGTGATACACCAACACGCCGCTGCATATCCAGCAGGGCGAAAAACTTCGGTTGTTCTGCAATGGGAAGATCGCCATACCCCGGACTAAACCGATCTGTCAAATATCGCCCCTCTGCTTCGACAGCGTTGCGCATATCACTTTCAAAATTATTGCAGATATTTTCAATCGCCGTACTGGCACATGCGTCCATAATAACTGAATCAGCGGCATTCGTTACCTCATAACGCATCATAAGACGCTCAACACCTGGACCAAGCGTCGCACCAAAGAGAACGGCCTCCTCACAGGGCGCAAGCATCTGTGGAATATCCTTTCCTGCAAACGTAACACCAAGAACGCAGCCGTCCTCAATCGCTGCCTGTCGATATGTGAGGCGCGGCGTGGCTGCATGCAGCACTTCCTGCGTGCAGCGCTTAATCTGCACGGCAATTTCTTCTGTGAGTTCCTGTCCGCGGAATCCAAGATACTTCAGTATCTCATTCATATTGAGCGCGGTAAAGCGCGGTTCAAACATAACCTCTCCTATTTTCCTTTCCCCGCATGGGAAGCCGTGATAAAAGATCACAAAAATATAACAACACAAGATAAGAGATTATAACACATCCCATATCATCCCCACAATAAAAAGGATGAGGGCGCGGTGCATGGCTGGATTTTCCTTTTTTCCCAAATATATACCACAGCACTGAACGTAAAACATCCTCACCTGTCTATATCAGCTATCCTCATAGGAACGTACGCGCAGCATGAGCCCGCGCTGGGCACAGATTTCTCGGCAGCGTGCAATCTCCTCAGCATCCTCCACTTTTTCAACAACTGTGAGAATGACGTTTGCTACATAGGGCTTGCAGTGTTCGGCAAAACACAGCATTGCCTCATAAGATGGAAGTCCAAAGCGCGAACGTGTGAGGGCGAGGTAACGTTCAGCATTAGAGGCATTGAGACTGATCGAGATGGTATCTAACAGTCCCGCAAACCGCTCCGCAAATACGTATCCGTGTTCCAGTTCGCCAAGACCATTGGTATTGACACGGGTAGGTATATTTGGATGCTTCTCCTTGACATACCGCAGAACCTCAATGACCTCCTCCAGACGAATCAACGGCTCTCCAAAACCACAGCAGACGACCTCACCGATATACGCCCACGGCACCGCTTCGAGTGCTGCAATCATCTCCGCAACACTCGGGTCACGTTCCATCCAGAGTGAAGATCCTTTTACCATCTCCTTCATACTGCGCAGGCAAAACACACAGTCACAATTACAATCATTTGTAATGTTGATATAAAGACTACGCTTTCCCTCCGGCTGCTCCCGAAGGCTCTCATCAAAGGGGAGATAACGTCCCCCTGCATGTGTTGCATATACAATCATAATGCTCTCCTATCATATGCGATATAAGCGAAAAGCTGCCGCATTACTGCGGCAGCTCCACATTCGCAAGAAATTCTTATCACACTTTTGGTGCTGTAAGTTCATCCATAAATGCCTCAAACGGAAGCCCATAGTTCCACGGCAGATTCAACTCCTCTGCATAAGCGAGACAATGCCCGATAAACTCTGCCGCACGGCGTGCCCCTACTGCAAGTGAAACGCCATTGACCAGAGAGGCTGCAAGGATCGCCGCAAAAGCATCACCAGAGCCAGACCGATCGCGCCCGATTTTAGGATTGGCAAAAGACTGCCCGCTCCCATTCTCATAGAGATACGTCTTTACCTGATCGCCCGCATGCAATCCCGTAATAACGACATCGCGCGGCCCCATCGCTGCGATCTGTGCCGCCATCTCCTCCAGCACCGCATCCTCTACCTGCCCATCCACGGGATAGGTACGGTCTAGCAGCAAACACGCTTCTGTGAGATTCGGGGTTACGACCTCTGCATAGGGGAGAAGCTGCTGCATCTTCTCACACAGCGCCGGTGTATATGAGGCATAGAGTGTTCCATTGTCTCCCATGACAGGATCGACAACGACGATGGTTTCCTCCTTCTTGAAGGCATGCACACAATCGAGGACAATTTCTATCTGTGCCTCAGAGCCAAGAAACCCTGTCAGAATCGCATCAAAGGTCAGTCCGTTTGCACACCAATTTTCCATATAAGGACGCATACGATCCGTATAATCATCAATATAATGGTTGGGAAACCCTGTATGCACAGAGAGAATCGCTGTCGGAAGGGGACATGCCTGCACTCGCAGTGCAGAGATCAGAGGGTGCTGTACCGTGACGGAGCAGCGTCCAAATCCTGTAATGTCATTGATGAGCGCAATCCGTTTCTGTCCTGCCATCAACGATTGTCCACCTGCTCAAGATAGCGGTCATGCCCACTGAGCCGTTCCCACGCCAACTTCTCATATTGTGTCCCTGGGATACCATAGTTCGCATAGGGGTCAATGGAGATGCCGCCGCGTGGGAGGAATTTCCCCTGTACCTCAATGTATTTCGGTTCCATCAAATGAATCAAATCTTTCATGATGACATTCACCACATCTTCATGGAAATCTCCATGATTACGAAAGCTAACTAGATAGAGCTTGAGCGACTTGCTTTCAACCATGCGCCGGGCAGGCATATAGGAGATATAGAGGGTCCCGTAGTCCGGCTGTCCCGTAATGGGGCAAAGCGTCGTAAATTCTGGGCAGTTCAGCCGCACCCAGTAGTCATGCGCTGCGTGTTTATTCTCAAAAGTCTCAAGCAGCTCGGGCGCATAATCATATCCGTAAATCGTGTGGCGATCCCCAAGCAAGGTAAGCCCTTCCTGTACTTTTTCTCGCATCGTTTTCTTTCCTGTCGTACGAACGCATGGAGTTTCTCACATGCGCAAAAATTTTTTCTCAAAGATCGCCTGCGGCTCGGGGCGCCCAAAAAGATACCCCTGCACTGTATCCGTCTTGCAAATGCGTGTGAGGCAATCGTATTCCTCCTGCCGTTCGACCCCCTCGATGCAAGTCGTCATGCCAATGCTGTGACAGAGTTCAACTGTATATTCGACGAGCTTCTGATCGAATTGGTTCTCCAGGATTCGTGTCACAAATGCGCGGTCGATTTTCACTATATCACAGCTTAAATTCTTAAGCGACGAAAGGGAGGAATATCCCGTGCCAAAGTCATCCATCGCAATCTGAATCCCTCGGCTGCGGAATGCATTGAACTGTTCATTGACAAACTTTAGATCACCGACAATCCTGCTCTCTGTCAACTCCAGTATCATCGCCTCCGGTGGCATCTCGTAACGGCAAAGGCAATCGTCAATAAATGAAAGAAACGAGAGATCCTTAATCTGCTCATAGCTCATATTAACACTCATGTGAAAGTCCGGTATATATTTTCGCCATTTCTTACAGATGCGCAGCGACTCCTCAAAAACCCAGCGTCCAACGGGAACAATCGCCTTTGTTTCCTCCAGAATTCTGATAAATTCCATCGGCGCGACCATGCGCCCCTTGTGGTTCTTCCAACGCAGAAGTGTCTCTGCTCCCACGATGCGCTGATCTGAACCTGCTACCTGTGGTTGAAAATATAGCTCAAAGTTACGGCAGTTTTCCCATTTTTCTTCCTTGTAATCTTTCTTATAGAAATCTTTAGGAAGTTGCTTAT
>CALIBA010000179.1 GCA_938045435.1 uncultured Selenomonas sp. | reverse complement strand
CGCGAAAGTTTAACAATGACATCAAAGAACACATCCGGCAAATCAATTTGTGACCCATTCTTGACCGGAAGGATCTTGCCATAATAACAGAGACGAATCCCAGGCTCCGCATAAATACGTCCGGCGAAAACGCGAAACGTATCCGGTGTTACATGATCACCTGCGACAGCGTGCAGACGATAACGATCCAAGAGGCGGTAAATGCCCTTGATGGATGTAAAATCATCCGGAAGCTTTACCGCACCATCTATAAAATCAGAGATTTTATAGATCTTCTCACGCTCTAATACATCACTTTGCATATTGGAAAGACGAACGGTCAGATAACGCAGAACCTCATTGATGGCGCAATAAATCTCATAATCTGAAAAGCGCACTTCATCGGTGTCCCGCTCTTTCCAGCGCACCGTATCTTTTAGGTGTGTCGCGTCAATCAAGAATCAAACCTCCTTTCCAGTACTTCTGCCCATGGTCACTCTTTACCGCAAACGCAGGGTGTAATTCAAAAAACTTTTTCACAAGACGGATAAACGCTGCCTTGTCGCCCCCCTGTTGTGCCTTCTTTGCCTCAATCAGCCACGGGTCACACTGCCACATCTCAGGCGGAATAAACCCCAATGGGATGATGTTTTTCCCGCGCCCACCCTCATCCGATACCTGCTTTGCCATATCGATTGCTTCCGTGCAGTCAAATGTGCTGCGCAGGATCGTTCTCCCATCCTCCTCATAGATTTTTTGCCTTAAAATCATCAAATTCCCCCCCAATACAATAGGGCTCACCGTCATTGGCAAGCCCTTTCCCATATGCTCTTAGGCGCGTTTGATGTTGTAGATGGATCCTGAAGCCTTGGGCTGTGTACCCTGAAGTCCAAGCCATGATTCGATGACAAACTCCTCATAGGAGCCCTTCTTTGCAAGGCCAGAAACCTCATGGGTACGATCGAACCAACGGATGTCCCAGTAGTTCATGTCCATGACATCAACCACCGTATCGGGGTACATGCGGTGTACCTCGGCACGAATCACACCAAAGTCAGATTCGTACACATCCGTGATATTGATTGCTGTCTTGTCCTTTGCGCTGCGCTGCTTCGTCGCACCGCCCGTGACGATTGCAGAGAACCGACGCTTGAGGCGCCCCGACATAACTGCAAGTGTCGGATTGCCGCCGCGCTTGCTGCACATCTCCATACAGTCATTGATATGATCTTCGGTGAAGAGTGTGTCCCCCGCGCTAAAGACGTTGTTCTTCACCATCTGGACGCCCTGCCCTGCCGTAGAAAGTGTAACCTGATTCTGATTCTTGATCGCGTCATCCATGCTATTGAACAGCGTGAATTTCTTCGGGTCGCTATCCTTACGGATATAATACGGAAGATTTGCAACAATCTCCGTTGGAAGCTTGTTGCCGGTGCCCGGCTTTGCCTTGAAATAGACGAAATCACCCGTATCAAGCTTGTGATCCGCCGTCGCCGCGCAGACATTTCCCGTAAAGGTCACATCCTCCACCTCCTCCGCAAGGAAGTAACGGACGCCGCCTGTGAGTGCAGGGTTGCTCGGCGATTCATCACGGGGCGCACGGTTGAACACAAGCGCATACTCAATGTCACGCGCATGCTGCTTAAACGCGTTCACCTTCTGTCGCGCAAACTCATCCTCAGGGGAATACTCTTTTGCGTGCTTGCGCTGTGCATCCGTTACCCTGCCCGAACTGATGAAGTGCTGGCAGCGGTTATCCCACTGCGCAAGAGAACCAACCTTCCCCGTCTGATATTCTGTCATTTCCGGATGCGCGTTCTCCTGCGGGGGCTTTAACCCTTCCGTTGTCCAGTTGAACTTAAGGCTCCTTGCCTCCGGTGCCGTCCCAAAATTGGACAGAAAAAACGTCATATCGGGGTCAATGTTCGTTACGATGCGGCTAAAATCATCTTTCGTGCCGACCGCCTCATAGGTTGTAGACTGCGACACCGACTTTGCTACCAATGCCATAAAATATCACCTCTTAATAAAATCAATGAAAATATGCTTGAAGGAATTCATTGCGCTGCCGTGCATCCATCGTACGCATGGATTCCCAATCCACATCTGCGGATGTGCCGGGCGCAACCTTCCCCGCACCTTCGACTACAGGCGGCGCAGCTTTTGGCACAGACTGCGGCGCCTGTGAAAGACCTGTCTTACGTGCATAAAACGCAGCACGGGTTTTACTGTAATAATCCTCCAAAACGGGAATATCAGCACACATGCAGCGCCCTTCTTTGAATCTCTGAAGAACCTCTGCCACCTGTATCGCATCATTGTATGGCAGCTCTTGATAGTATGTCTCCATCATGAGGTCAATTTGATTAAAGTTTGGTTCTTCTGCCTGCACTTGCTGTATTTTTGGCGTAAACGCTGCAAAAAATGCCTGTGTCTCTGCCTGCTGCCGCATGAGTTCTGTCTGATATGTGTCGATCTCGCGCGTGATCGCATTGATGTTCATCTGCACTGCAACACGATAGTCCACTGCTCTTTTCTGCTCTGCGGGATCATCGGAATAGCTCATTTCTTCAAGCTGTTCCCGTGTGATGCCGAGATCCTGCATCGCTTTTGCTTCAGCAGCCTCTTGAATCCTCCGATAGACATCTGCTTCCTGCTGCGTCTGTTCTTTCTGCTGCTCTTTCTGCTGCGGCATTGCCTGCATTACCTGCTGCTGCGCCGTGAGCGCTGCAATCTGCTGTTGCTGACGAATCGCCACATACTGCGCACGCAGCTCCGCAGGAATACGGGACTCATCAACCATCCCCGTGGTCATCGCTGCAAGAAGCTCGTTCGCCGTATAAGGTGCAGGAGTGGCGGGCGGCTCCTGTGTTTTCTGCGAAGCCTCATCCGCTTCGGGCGTTCCCTCGTTCTTCTCTTCCATGAGCTGAACAAGTGCACGAGCCCCTGTAACAGGGTCTACCTGAATAGCAAAGCCCCCTGCGGGCGGTGTGTCGGAAGCCCCCTCTTCGGTATGTACCTCTACGGCGGGCGGCGTTCTCGCACTCGCGGAAGAACCTTCCTGCACGCTCTGCCCCGCAGAAGTTTGGGGCGTATCTGCTGCCGCGCCCGCTGCCGCATCGCCCTCTGTAAATCTCTGTAAGTCAAAAACCCAATCATTCATTCGATATCCTCCTTATTCCTTTACCTGCTCCTCGTGGAGCTTCTTCAAAGCCTCACGTCCCTTGTGTTCGACACTCAAAAGATCCGCACGGAATCGCAGTGCTGCCCGATAGTCCGCCTGTATCTTTATCAGTTCATCGGTATGAGCAGCACGATTCAAGCGAGAAAGGACGCTCGTCTCAACCTCTGTGAGCCACTTGCCCGAGAATTTTTCTGTGAGCAGAATTTCTGCCTCTCTTCCATTTGCAACCCGTTCCTGCATCTTCATCTTGTCTGCCGATTCCATTCGTTCATTCTCCTTTTATTCCACATCACAGTGGCTTTGTTACGATCTTCGACAAGCCGCTCGTCTCTTGCGATCTTTTCTGCCATCGCATCAGGGCTCGTGGAAAGACCAAGCTGATGTAAGGCTGAAATTTGTGCATCCATTGGCAAATCCTTAAACTGAGCCGAGAGCCGTGCCAGCGTCTTTGCTTTTGCGTCCTGCTGTTTTAGGTCAAGTTCCGCCTGTATCAGTGCATC
>CALIBA010000178.1 GCA_938045435.1 uncultured Selenomonas sp. | reverse complement strand
GGCGTGCCAACTTTCACGGAGCTTCGACGGATCTTTGAGAACCCCCGGATGTTCAAGCACGCCGCCCGGACGCGCACCGTTCTTGAAGAATGCTGCACCGTACTCCTCCGTCGCAAGTGCAATTCCGATGGCGTTCTTCGCCATGGCGATGGGGCTGCAGCCGACCAGACCATCGAAGCCGAGTCCCGGAATGTGAAGTACATCCTCACGTCGCAGACGAATCTGCCCCTTGTCCGCAAAATTCGGATTCTCCTCCGTGCTTCGCATATAGGTGTAGTAGAGTTCCCCCGTACGGCTGTCGCGGCTCACATCCATCTTGTCCGGGAGCATCGGATAGAGTCCAAGGACACGCCCCCTGCCATCCCGAAGTATCTGGGCATAGGCATTTCCCCACAGAAGGAGATGTGCCATAAGTGTCTCGCGGAATACGAAACTCGTCATCTCGGGATTCGGCGCATCGTGGAGCAGGAAGTACAGCGGATGTTCCGGCACGCGCTCTTTGCCCTGCCCTTTGTATTTATATACGTGGAGCGGCAGTCCTGCGATGGATTCAGCGAGGATGCGGACACAGGCGTATACTGCCGTCGTCTGCATTGCCGTCCGTTCGTTGACTGCCTTGCCCGCTGCTGTCTGCCCAAACAAAAAAAACAAGCCGCCGAGGTGATTCTTGGGCTTGTCCCGCGAACGGAAAAGTTTGCTGAATAGGTTCATGAAAGCCTCCCTCCTTTACAAAAAGGATTTTTTAACTATGTAACGAAATCTTCCCCATAAAAGGAGATGATCTTATGAATAAACTACTCCGTTACCTATCCTTACTCGTTGTTTTTACGATTATTGGGGTATCTCCCCATGTAGAGGCCATTCCCCAGTATTTGGATAGCGATCCAAATTATCCACTCTCTTATGCCCATGCCAACTATCGTGAATATGTGGACCTGATTTCATGTACACACAACGATGAGAATGAAACCTATGCCGTTGGTTATATTGCATATACGATGGATGTAACAGGTGATACTAGCACCTATCAAACGCGCGTATTTCGTTATCGAAAAGACAGAACTCAAAATCCACAGGTTTACGAAAATGGAGAGTGGCTCACCCTCCAATCATACAGCGAGTCCGAAAGGCAAAAATATATCGATCAATATGGATATGTAGAATATATAGAACACTACCATCTTTACGCTCGGGATATGTTCAAAATCGTTTATGAGCAGATAACCGGAGCTCCATATCCTGATAATCTCAAAGAAACGATACAATAGCTATTTCTTAGGAGGATAATAATGGCTGTATTTTATGTGTTTCAGGGAGAAACGTATGACGAAGAACGCTCTGGAAAATATGTGTGGTCTCCCCAGAGAAACAAAGCCGGAAGAAAAAATCCTGGGTATACAATGATGACGAATGTGAAAAAAGGAGATTTCATTCTACATAACTCAAACACCAAGATCATGGCAATTAGCATTGCTCAGGTTGATTGTTACGAAGCGATACAGCCGCCAGCACTAAAAGCAGCAAACACATCAGTAGATTGGGATAACGAAGGCTATCGAATCGATACGGAGTATTTCACTTTTGATACGCCTCTAAAGATTACCGATTATCAAGAATGGTTCCGCCAGCATTACCAAAAAGAAAGTGCATTCATGTCTTTGGGCGGAGTGCGTGATGGGTGCGTAGCACTAAGGGAGTGTTGAGGCCGTCTGAAAAAAGCCGTTGGATAAGGCTGTAAGGTTTTGAATCCGTAGGAGATGATGTTTTCAGACGGCCTGTTGGGTATAGGCCGTCTGAAAGTT
>CALIBA010000177.1 GCA_938045435.1 uncultured Selenomonas sp. | reverse complement strand
TATAAACTCACGAAAAAGCTCGGCTGGCGCCGCCGCATTCTCGGCAAGGTGCTTGCAGAGCCTGTCGTGGATGTGGAAACAGGAGAGATTGTATTCCCGAAGGGAGAGCCGATTACGCCCGAGATGGTGGATGCCGTGGATGAGGAGCGTGAGGCATCTCTTTTTGGTGCAGGTGAAATCATCGCGTTTCAGGTGCAGCATGGAGACGGTGAAGTCCATCGTATGCTCTGTGCGCCGACCCGGGATTACCAGTTCCGCACCATCACGCGTGAGGACATTATGTCCGCCATCAGTTACCTGTTGGGCCTTATGGATGGGTTTGGCAGCACGGATGACATCGACCATCTCGGCAATCGTCGCGTGCGTGCGGTGGGAGAACTCCTGCAAAATCAGTTCCGCATTGGGCTTTCGCGCATGGAGCGCGTCGTGCGCGAACGCATGACCATCCAGGAGACGGAGAGCATCACACCGCAGGGGCTCATCAACATCCGCCCCGTGGTGGCGGCGGTCAAAGAGTTCTTTGGTTCCTCACAGCTCTCTCAGTTTATGGACCAGCATAATCCGCTTTCGGAGCTGACGCATAAGCGCCGCCTCTCTGCGCTCGGTCCGGGGGGGCTTTCCCGTGAGCGTGCGGGCTTTGAGGTGCGCGATGTGCACAACTCGCACTATGGGCGCATGTGTCCAGTCGAGTCTCCGGAAGGCCCGAACATCGGCCTCATCGGTTCGCTTGCCAACTATGCGCGCGTCAACCAGTTCGGCTTTATGGAAACACCTTATCGCCGTGTGGACAAGGAGCACCGCCGCGTCACGGACGAGGTGCGTTACCTCACGGCAGATGAGGAGGATGACCTCATCATCGCACAGGCAAATGAGCCTCTCGATGAAAATGAATACTTTATCAATGAACGCGTCACGGCACGGTTCCACGAGGAGACGGGGCTGCACAGTCGTGACCGCGTAGACTATATGGACGTATCACCACGTCAGGTCTTTTCGATTGCAACGGCAATGATTCCGTTTCTTGAGAATGACGATGCGAACCGCGCGCTCATGGGCGCGAACATGCAGCGGCAGGCAGTGCCGCTCCTAAAGACACAGGCACCGCTCGTCGGTACGGGGATGGAGTACAAGGCGGCTTGCGACTCGGGGGTCATGGTGCTTGCGCGGCGCAGCGGCACAGTCACGGAGGTCACCGCCAACGCCATTACGATTCGGACGGACAACGGTGCGTTCGATCATTATAAACTGCAAAAATTTGTCCGCTCCAATCAGGCAACCTGCATCAATCAGAAGCCGCTCGTCTATGTGGGCGACCATGTTACAGAAAGACAGCCGATTGCAGACGGTCCCTCGACAGACAGCGGAGAGCTTGCGCTCGGCTATAATATCATCGTTGCCTATATGCCATGGGAGGGCTATAACTACGAGGACGCCATTCTCCTCAGTGAAAACCTCGTCAAGCGTGATCTCTACACCTCGATTCACATTGAGGAGTATGAGTGTGATGCACGCGACACGAAGCTCGGCCCGGAGGAAATCACGCGTGATATTCCCAATGTCGCAGAGGATGCGCTCAAGGATCTCGATGAGGGGGGCATCGTCTCCATTGGTGCCGATGTACGCCCCGGCGACATCCTCGTCGGCAAGGTTACGCCCAAGGGCGAGACAGAGCTGACGGCGGAGGAGCGGCTTCTGCGTGCGATCTTCGGTGAGAAGGCCCGCGAAGTGCGCGACACCTCTCTGCGTGTGCCGCATGGCGAAGCGGGCAAGATCATCGATGTGAAGATTTTCACCCGCGAGAACAACGACGAACTGCCGCCCGGAGTCAACCGCCTCGTGCGTGTCTACATCGCGCAAAAGCGCAAGATCTCTGTCGGTGACAAGATGTCCGGCCGTCATGGGAACAAGGGTGTCGTTTCACGCATTATGCGGCAGGAGGATATGCCGTTTTTGCCCGATGGGACTCCCGTGGACATTGTGCTCAATCCGCTTGGTGTGCCTTCGCGCATGAACATCGGTCAGGTGCTCGAAACGCATCTCGGTATGGCATGCCGTGTGCTTGGACAGCGCATCAAAGACGGTGACCCGACGGTGGAGCATGATCTTCGTGCGGCGGGCTATGACTTTGATGCCAACGGCATCCCTGTGC
>CALIBA010000176.1 GCA_938045435.1 uncultured Selenomonas sp. | reverse complement strand
GACAGGATTCGAACCTGCGGCCTCATCGTCCCGAACGATGCGCGCTACCAAACTGCGCTACATCCCGACAACATCCAGCATTTTAGCATAAATATATGTTTAGAGCAATAAAATTCTGTGTTTTATAATCAAAATATAATCTTATAAACTTCTTATGATCTATCATGATTTTTCAAATAACCGAACTATCTCAGATAACGTTCAAGACTCCTAAGAAGTCCCGCATCTGCCTCAAACCAGCGAACTGTATAGAGCTCCTTTCGTCCAAGCCATCGTCCTTCGGAATGAACGCGAAGCTGCGGCTCTCCCGCACGATGCCGACAAAGATAAAGCCTCATATTCATATGAAATTCTGGGTAGTCATGCACAAGCGTTCCAAGAAGTCCTTCTATGTCAATTTCTATCTGAAGTTCTTCACGGATTTCACGAAGGAGCGCCTCCTCATCTGTCTCACCTGCTTCAACTTTTCCGCCCGAGAACTCCCATGTGCCCGCATATGCACCATAATTACGACAAGCACTATATACCTTCCCATCTCGCAGAATCGCTCCCGCGACGACGTCGATATGTTTTTTCGTCTTCATGTCCCCTAGTCTTTCTCTCCCTTCGTTGCACGCAAAAACAGCTGCATCAGCTGATTACGTGGCTCTGCTCCTTTTACGACGATCTCATAAACCGTCTCTGAAATGGGCAAATCAACCTGATATTCCTTTGATAAAGACATTAAGGCCTTTACTGTATAAACCCCTTCTGCAATACTATGGAATTCATCCACCGTCCCACGCACAACAGCCTCTCCATAACGACGATTATTGCTGTGCTGCGAAAATAGTGTGGCCTCATAGTCGCCAAGGTGCGAAAGGCCGTAGATCGTCTCTCCGTCGCCCCCCATCGCTCGTACAAGTCTGGAGATCTCCCGTGTTCCACGCGCCATGAGTGCTCCTTTTAGACTTCCATAAGAAAATCCATCAAGCATACCTGCCGCAAGACCAATGACATTTTTAGCTGCTGCTCCAACCTCTGTTCCAAGAAGATCTTCTCCATAATAAAACCGAATGAGAGGGCTTGAGAGTATTTCTACAAGGTTCCGCAGTTCCTCTTTATCCCTTCCTGCAATCACCATGCAGTTTGGAACACCACGTACAAAGTCCTGTACATGTCCAGGTCCTACCCAAACGACAGGGTGCACTGCATCTCCCAGTTCTTCGCGGACAACTGTGGTAAGACGTTTTCCTGTATTGATTACAAGTCCCTTCATGCAAAGGATGAGCCGCTTGCCCAAAAGATTTTTCAAGAGTCTCTGTGCACATAGTTCCTTTAAGAAACTGCGCAATGCCTGTGCATGAATGGAAACAATCACGATCTCCGCAAAATGCAACACCTCAGAAATATCATCTATCAAGCGTATATCTTTAGGTAGCGTCAGAAATTCATTTGCTCTCCTCTCGCGTAACTGTGCAAGATGAGGAGAGCTTTTACGTCCCCATAGCATTACTTCATGCCCAATACGGGCAGCATACCATGCATGAAATGTTCCCCAACGTCCACACCCAATCACCGCAATTTTCATGCTGATACCTCCACGCGAACACCCACAATATCGCGGATGACCTCGCCTGCCATAATCATCCCCACAACCGGAGGAACAAATGATATACTCCCAGGATGCGATGTATTTCGGGCATCAGCATGTGGGCGCTCACGAGAGCAAACTACCTTCAATCGAGGAATTTTATGTTCTTTTAATTTCTTTCGCATAATGCGTGCAAGGGGATCCGCCTTTGTTTTATAAATATCAATCACCTCAAATAAAGTGGGATCGAGCTTATTGGCTGCTCCCATACTGGAAATGATCGGAATACCACGTTCATAGCACTGGATGGCAAGGTGAATCTTTGCTGAGACGGTGTCCACTGCATCCACCACATAATCATATTTTAAGCGAAAAAACTGAGCTGCATGTTCCGCCTGGTAGAACGCCATCATACTTACGACCTCACATGCAGGGTTGATCGCTTGAATCCGCTGTTTCATGACCTCTGTTTTGGCTTGTCCGATTGTATGGGTCAGCGCATGAATCTGTCGATTGATATTCGTTTCGTCGATACGATCATGGTCAATAAGAGTCATCTTTCCAACACCTGAACGAGCCAGAGCCTCAGCAGCATAAGAGCCTACGCCGCCTATGCCAAAAACAGCAACGGAACTGTTTGCAAGTCTTACAAGACCATCTGCACCAATCAGAAGTTCTGTTCGTACAAAGCGATCAAAACCATCCATAAGACAACCTTCCTCTAGAAACATTGAGCCTCAGCCCTACAAAAAGTGCATGATACCCCGCCACAAATGCGGCGGGGTATCATGCACTCAGCAATATGAGTTACTTAACCACCATAACGGGACACTTTGCCTGTTCTACAACATACTGACTGACACTGCCAAGAAGAACGCCTTTAACAACGCCAAGTCCACGGTGTCTAAATCCCGCAGGAAGCTCAGGTGCGTGGATCCGGGGGTGAGC
>CALIBA010000175.1 GCA_938045435.1 uncultured Selenomonas sp. | reverse complement strand
CCGGTTTTTTCCCCATCCCTTCTTGCTCCGTGTCCACATCCTTGGGTACAGTATATTTTGCCATTACAATACCCCCAAAAGTTAGATCCTCTATGTCTAACTTTTTGGGGTCACTACACTATGCAGTCCCTTTTTCATGCACTTTTCTCAAAGCATCGCCTTGTAGCGCCCCCACTCCGATTCCGGAATGGCAAGCACATCCATAGCCTTTTCTGCCGTGAGCGATAATTTTTCCATCATCCTTCGGATGGCCAAGATGTATGCACTCTCCGCGCCACATTCCATGCCCTGCTCTATTCCTTGTTCTATTCCTTGCTCTCGGCCTTTCTCATATCCTTCCTGAACCAATTTCTCCAGTGCCGCATTCATGTCAGCCGCTCCTTTCCCATTCTGCTTAAAGGCCCCCGTACGCTCCGCGAGAATATCATAATACATCTGCGCGGGCTGAGTACAACGAAAATCGTGCATCAACCGTCCCAGAGGCGTATTCTCATCCACAATTGAACTGTTCACATAGACGATATGCGAGCCGTCATCAAAGAGATCGCCGTCACTCTCAATCATCCGCCGAATCACATAGAGCGGCTTTCCTTTCCCGAGGACATCCGTCTCTGTGATAAAAATAACATAACTCTCCGGCAGTTTCTCATAGTCCGCACGCTCAGGCAGTGCATGCGCGTCCATCATGCTGCTGTGATAGCGCGCCCTGCGCGGGGCCGCTCCCTTTTTCGCACGCTGGATTTCGATATTAAACTCCTGTCCGTCCGCAAATGCGTGAACATCAAGCCGCACATCATGCCCCTGTAAATTCTTCAGCGTGTCCTGTGTGATAACGCGCCGCGCCCGAAGATTCGGCCGATCCAGAATGATCTGCAAGACCAGATCAACACAGGGAAGGCTGTCCTGAAATACTGCCGTCATAAAAATGTCATCAAGCAGCGTCAATGTCCGGACGATCTCTTGGTACTGTACACGCCGCTCTTCCTCTGTATCAGCCATAACATCCCTCCTGCCTGTATTTTATCGCATTCGTCATGCAATCGCAAGTCAGAGAATCCTTTTGCGTTGCTCCAATGCAGTAAAAGCACAGCAATGAAAAAGCCTCCTGCCACGGATTTTGCCATGACAGGCGGCTTTTTTCGGTATGCGCTGTTATATTGTGGTGTTCTGGGGTGCTCCACCATGCGGGGCATCGGCAGCGGCTTTTTCCTCCTTGGCGAGCTCTGCGGCGGCCTGACGCTGACCCTCACAGATACAGCCGTTGATCATTTTCGGTACACGGCGCTTGCGTGCCTTGTGCTCCTCATAGCGCCGCTTGCCCTCCTCAAAGGCGGCACGCGCCTCCTCCGTATCAAGCGTAAGCGGTGGAACGTTCTTTGGGCGCGCATTGCGGTCGAGCGCCACCATCGTAAAGTATGCCGAAAGCGCGAGTTGCGGCTCGCCGCCATCGTCCAGATCCTCCACGATGACGTTGACCGCCACCTCCATAGAGCTGCGTCCGACATAGACGATGTCCGCCGTTACGACGACGAGATCGCCGATGCGGATCGGCAGATGGAACTCCAACTCATCGACGCGTGCCGTCACCACGTTTGAGCGCGCATAGCGCCGCGCCGCCGCGTACGCCGCCGAATCCATGAGCTTCATAATCTCGCCGCCGTGCACGTTCCCATTCGGGTTCGTCTGGCTCGGCATCATCACTTCACTGATAACAATACGACTTTCTTTCATACTGCACTGGTGCATTATGTCCTCCTGTGTACGAAACCGTTGTTATTCCGGTAATATGCTTTGTTTGCTTATCTTACCACAGCTGTCAAGAAAAAACTGTTTCTTTTGTTAAGCCTTCCGTAAAGACATTCTTGACAGGAAAGCGCCCCCCAGTGCTATAATCATTTCAGAGAGGTCTTAGCATGTGCGCCGCAAAAGATGCGGCGGCTGTTTTTGAGAGGGTAAGGGGGTGCCGTCTTGTATCTGGAAAAAATTACCACACCTGCGGACATCAAGGGCTATCATGCGCAGGAGCGCAGGGCGCTCGCGCATGAGATGCGCACGGCGATGCTAAATCGTGCAAGCATCCACGGCGGGCATTTTGGCCCTGATTTTGGCGCAGTCGAGGCCATCATCGCACTGCATACCGTGTTCGATTCGCCAAAGGACAAGATCGTATTCGATGTCTCGCACCAGTGCTATCCGCACAAGATGCTGACGGGACGCGCCGCGGCATATCTGGACGAGGCGCAGTATGACAGCGTATCCGGGTACACGAATCCTGCGGAAAGCCCACATGACTTTTTCAATGTTGGGCACACATCGACCTCCATCAGCCTTGCGACAGGGCTTGCCAAGGCACGGGATCTGGCAGGCCGCAAGGAAAACATCATCGCCTTCATCGGCGACGGGGCCATGTCGGGCGGCGAGGCACTGGAGGGGCTGAATGTCGCGGGCGAGATGGAGACGAACCTCATCATCGTATTCAACGACAACGAGCAGTCGATCTCCGAGAACCACGGCGGCATGTACCGCACGTTCCAGAGGCTGCGCGAGACAAACGGCACTGCGCCGGACAACCTCTTCCGCGCGATGGGCCTGGACTACCGCTATGTCGCCGACGGCAACGACGCGGAGGAGCTGATCCGCGTGTTCTCCGCAGTAAAGGGCACACAAAAGCCCGTCGTCATACACATCCATACGCAGAAAGGCAAGGGCCTCTCCTTCGCCGAGGACGATCCCGAGGGCTGGCACCGCCATGCGCCCTTTCACCTGGAAAGCGGTGCGAGCAAGAACCCCGGCGCGCCCGAACCTTATGCCGCGGCTACGGTGAATTTCGTACTGGAAACGGCGCGGAAGAATCCGAACTTTGTCTATCTCTCGGCGGGCATTGTCGGCGGCATCAACCTCTCTCCCGCCGACCGCGCAGCGCTCGGCAGCCAGTACGTCGACGTCGGCATTGCCGAGGAGCACTCCGTTGCGATGGCGTCGGGGCTCGCGCGCGGCGGTGCGCGCCCAGTGTTCGGCACGTACAGCAGCTTCTTTCAGCGGACCTACGATCAGATGGCGCAGGATGTCGCGATCAACCGCAGCCCCGCCGTCTTTCTCGCGACAGGCACGTCACTCTATCGCTCAACGGACGTGACGCATCTCGGCTTCTACGACATCGCCATCTTCTCGAACATCCCGAACCTCGTCCACATCGCGCCGACGAGCATCGCGGAGCACATCGCCGTCCTGCACTGGGCAGTGGAGCAGACGGAACATCCCGTCATGATCCGCATGCCGTTCTCCGGCTATGCAGAGAGTCCCTATCCCGTGCGCACGGATTACAGCGGGCTCAACAAGTCCGTTGTCGTCACCGAGGGTGCGGACGTCGCCCTCATCGGCGTCGGCAATTTTGCCGCGCTCGCCTCTGCAGCCGCGGAGGAACTCACACGCGAGGGCATCCATGCCACCGTCATCAATCCGCTCTATCTCTCGGGACTCGATGCGGAGCTGCTCACCTCGCTGCGCGCAAAGCACCGTCTCGTCCTCACGCTCGAGGACGGCATCCTCGACGGCGGGTTCGGGCAGAAGGTCGCGGCGTTCTATGGGGATGCACCGGATATGCGCGTGCGCTGCTATGGACTGCCAAAGAAGTTCTTCAACCGCTACAATCCCCATGATCTCGCACGCGCGCATCACCTCACCGCCCCGCAGATTGCAGCGGATGTCGTGCGGGAGATGTGTGTGCGGGCGTGATGTCTGAAAAAATCACTTGCTTTTTCCATTTCAGAGCGTTATAATGTCCCTTGTCAGTCACGGGGACGTAGCTCAGCTGGGAGAGCACCAGGTTCGCAATCTGGGGGTCGAGAGTTCAATC
>CALIBA010000174.1 GCA_938045435.1 uncultured Selenomonas sp. | reverse complement strand
ATCAGATGAAGTCATACACGAAACGGCTCAAGGAGGAGCGAATCTTTCAGAGCATGTCGCGCAAGGGGAACTGTCTGGACAACAGTGTGATGGAGAACTTCTTCGGCCTGTTAAAGCAAGAGATTTACTATGGGCACGTCTACCATAGTTACGAGGAACTCAAGACGGCGATCGAAGAGTATATCATCTACTACAATGAGTGCCGCATCAAGGAGTCTCTCGGCTGGCTCAGTCCTGTTCAGTTCCGTCGCAAACATCTCGCCGCATAGAAAAAAGCGCAGGAAATCGCTTTCCCACGCTTTCAGGTCTAACTTTTTGGGGTCACTACATAGGCAGTCCCTTTTCTGTTTAGACTGTTCTAGCCCAAGGGGTGTACCGCATGAGGCGATGGAGGGGCGATAGGTTTTATTGACAAAAGGTGAGAATTAGCTTAGAATGAGACGCATATTAAAAAGGGTCTATGTCAAATGTTACGGACAATCAGCGTATGCCACGCAAACACCTCGCTCTGTCAGGGGTTGCTTTGACGTATCGCACGTTATATGTATCTTTCCGTAACATTTATTATAGAGCTATGAACAATCGGATATCGAAATAAGTGGAACAGGTGCCCATGAGAGGGCTTAATAGGGAATTTCGGTGCGATGCCGAAGCGGTCCCGCCACTGTATAGAGGAGCGACGCTGCCCCGTGTATGCAGAAAGCATACACGGGTATGTCACTGGGGGAGCATCCCCTGGGAAGGCGCGGCGGAGCGATGATTCTGAGCCAGGAGAACTGCCTGTTTGACGCTCACCGTGAATCCACGTGCGATGGGGAGGGGAGCCGCGCGACTGTCTTGCGCTTTTGGGCGTGGGGGCGGCTTTCTTTATATGGAAAGCCGCTTTTTTGGTTCTTGATGCTTGTTTCGATGTCGTTGGGAAAGGAGGTATGCTGTGATCATACGCATATGGATGACGATGGCTCTTTTCTTTCTGCTGCTTTCGCCATCGGTGCACGCGGCGGAACAGTCCTCCGATCCGATGGTGCTGGAGTGGACGACGACGCGGGTGTGGATCTCCAAGGGAGAACTTTGCGCTGCCGGGCAGTTCGTGAACCACAGGGAGGACATCATGGTCACGGGGCTCAATGCGTTTACGATGGAGATTACATTTCACCGTGCAGACGGGTCATCCGATACGTTTGTCGGCAGTCCAAAGCAGCTTCCCCTGTGCAGGATTCCGGCGGGCGGGACGCGGCGGGTGACGCTGAACTTTGGCCCTTTTGACGGGCAGTGGAAGTCGTGGACGACACAGGAGGTCTATACGTTTTCCTATATTGATGAGATGCGCCGGTAGATGATGAAAGGAATGGACGGCACCGGAGGTGCCGCTTACAGGGAGGAAGTATACGAATGAAGAAAAGACAGCTGACGCTGGCGGTGACGGCGGCACTATTATCCACGGGGATGGGACAGAGCGCGGTGCACGCGGGGCACGATGAAAATTTATCCCTCTATACACTTGACACCATTGTGGTTGAGGCGGAGCAGACCATCAACCAGTTCGGCGATACGGTGACGGAACAGTCGTACTATCGGACGGGCGGGGATGTGAAGGTCATCACGCGTGAGGAGATCGAAAAGCGGCACTATCTCGATCTCACGGAGGCGATCAAGCGCATCCCGGGGGTGACGTTCCAGAATCCCGGCTACCGCGGCGGAGAGTACGGCTATCAGTTCTACAACAACGGCGTGCTCATCAACGGCGACTCCCGCGTGATCATCCTCATCGACGGGCGCCGCGTGGACAATCTGGCGAGCACGCGCATCGGCGAGGACAGTCTGACGGGCAGCAAGTCCACAGGGGTCAACCTCGATCAGCTGCTCAGCATTGAGAGCGTGGATAAGATTGAGGTCATCAAAGGCCCCGGCGCCTCTGTCTATGGTCCGGATGCGACGGGCGGCGTCATCAATATCATCACGCGCAAGGGTGCCGAGGGGATGCACGGTTCGCTCGATCTTTCGACGGGGTCCTGGCATAAGCACAACTACGCGCTGACGTTTTCGGGCAGTGCGGACAGCGACAAGACGCTGCGGTATTTCGCTACGGTGAGCCGGAATATGAGCGGCGATACGAAGTATGTCGATGGCGTGACGGGCGGTACAGGCACGCTCGGCGGCTCCCGCTGGAAGGAAGATGCGGCGAATATCCGCATTGACAAATCGTTTGGCAAAAAGCAAAATCTAAAGCTCTGGTACAATTTTAAGGAGGGCAGGGACGGCTATCCGATTGCAACGCCGAGCTTACAGTACTGGAACGAGGAGGATTGGAACCGCATCATCTTCGGGGCTGCGGTCGGACAGCTCGATGCAAGCAATGCCCTGCGCGGTGCGGTTGACCCGAATGACGGGGTATGGAAGCCCGCGCGTCCGCTCTCCGGGGATGCACGCAATCCCGGCTACCATAACCTCTATGCCCTCGACGGCAAGGTGTATCGGTCCTTCAGCAAGTTTAAGCACAGCGACTGGGAAGCGATGTGGACGTTCAACAAGGAAAACGGGATGGAGAGCTTCCTGCGCATCTACGACCAGAACCATCGCTACTCCAATCGTGATAAATTCGTCTGGGGGACGAAGCGGCGTGTAG
This sequence comes from uncultured Selenomonas sp., assembly GCA_938045435.1. Taxonomy (GTDB): domain Bacteria; phylum Bacillota; class Negativicutes; order Selenomonadales; family Selenomonadaceae; genus Centipeda. Next base: position 6,116 of record CALIBA010000174.1, on the reverse strand, counting down.
AACTTGCCGCCGACTATCGCGCACAGTTCCCCTCCGGCGCGACCAAAGAGCAGCTGAGGACATGGATCAGGGAACATCTGGCGCCCTTCCCGGACGGGGATCCGGCGCGGGTACAGGCGTGGCTGGAGCGCACCGGCGGCGCAGCGCCGGAACCGACGAGTTGGCAGGAGGAAAAGAATAACGGCGTGCAGCTCCAGTATGCAAAATCCATTGGAAAAAATGATGTCATCGCGAGCATCACCTATGACCATGCACGCAATTTTGCAAAGCACCGGAAAAATGACGGCACCATCGTCTCGTCACATACGACGCGCAACTCGGTGCTCGGCTATGTGCAGGATAAGATACACATTACGCCGAACTTTGATCTGACGCCGTCACTGCGCTATTCTTACTACTCAAGTTATGAGTCCTCGACGGCAGGGGATGATGTGCAGGGCAAGGGCAAGTCTCACTTGTTTACCCCGTCTCTTAATACGGAGTATCTCTTTGATGATACGCTCAGTATGTATGCCGGCTGGACGAAGATCTACCGCCCGCTGCGGCAGGGAGACTATACGGCGGTGGATGGGGTATTTCGGACACCGCTGAAGGATGAACGCGGCGATGTGTGGACGCTTGGCGTGCGCAAGGAGTTCTCTCCGACTACGGCGCTCGCCGTGCATTACGACTGGACGCGGATGCGCAATGCCATCGCGACGCTGCCCATCTGGGATGATGCCGCAAATGAGTTCAGCAGTACGGCGGTCAATGCCAAAGAGGACAAGAAGTCCTTTAATATCACATTCGACCATGCCTTTGGCAAACATGTGACGATGAGCGCCTCCTACTCGCATATGCAGGATAAATGGATGGCCAAGAGCGGCTGGGTGCTCGATCCGAACTGGGGGTACCAGAGCGGCAGCGACCTCAACACGCAGATCAACCGCCTGCGCCCGGCGAACCATTACGCGCTCAATCTCTCCTATGAGAACCGGAAGCTCTATACGGGGCTGCTCATCAACTGGTACACGGGCAACAGCCGCACGGCGTTCACCGATACGAGATTCCTCGTCCTCGACTGGAACCTCAACTATGAGGTGACAAAGGACATGACGGCGTATCTCGTCGTGAACAATCTCACCAATGAGGCATATGAGACATCGTACAATTCGTGGAACGGCATCGGCAGCTCTGCCATGCCGGCGCGCAGTGTGATGCTCGGCGCACGATATAAGTTCTAAGGCATCGCTGTATCATCAGTGATGCCCTCAGCGTACTGCCATGGAGACTGCCGCATGAAGCTTTCGCAGGCTTCATGCGGCAGTCTCATTTTCTGTGCATTCGGAGGAAGGATGAAATTTTCTTATCTTTTGCCCGCCTGCCTTGCGCTGCTGCTCACGGGGTGCAGTCCCGTTGTGCGCGTCCATGAGGCGCCCGCGCGCGCCCCGATAGAAACGCCCGGCGCACACTATCCCGTGACGATTGAGAATCTAAGCGCCAAAGGGGAAGCGGTGACGGCGGTCTATGACGCGCCGCCGCAGCGCGTGGTTGCGGTCTGGCAGAACTCCATTGAAACATTGCTCGCGCTCGGGGTCGGCGACCGCATTGTGGCGGGGATGGGTGTCCCCAATGCCAAATACATCCGCGCTGCGTACCGCGCGGCATATGAGGCGATCCCCTATACCTCGCTGGAACATCTGGATGTGGAGACGGTTCTCATGATGGAGCCGGATCTCATCGTCGGCTGGGGCTCGACGTTCTCGCCCAAGGTGCTGCGCAGTACGGATTTTTGGGCGGGACGCGGGATCCATACCTATATCGCGCCCGCCTCTGTGTCGGGGGCTACGCAAAAGACGCTGACGACGGAGTGGCAGGATATTTTGAATATGGGGCGCATTTTTGACCGGCAGGACAGGGCAGAGGAGATTGTGGCGGAGATGCAGCGTGAGATTTCCTTTGTTACGGAGGAAACGCAGGATAAAAAGACGCGGCCGCGTGCGCTTGTCATCGAGTTTTTGGGCAAGGAGATCCGTTCCTATGGGCAGGATACGCTCGCCGGCGACATGCTCCGCGCACTCGGTGCGGTGCATCTGGCGGCAGACGGGGAGAGCCTCAGCATGGAGGAGCTGATTACACTTGACCCCGATGCCATCTTTGTGGTCGTCATTGAGAGCGACTATGACAATGAGGAGGCCGTCCTTTCTCATATCTATGACAATCCCGCGCTGCAGGGGCTGCACAGTGTGCGGGAGCGCCGCATCTATCCATTGCCGCTCTATGCGGTTTATAGTGCGGGCATTCGCAGCTATGACGGTATTTTGATTTTCGCGCAGGGGCTTTATCCGGAGCTTTATAAAAGGTAGGAGGTCGATGCAAACAATGGTACAAAATGCGAAGTTTCCGCTGCTCTGTCTGCTGCTTTTGGCAGTGCTCATCGCTGCACTTTTCTGGGCGCTCTCGATTGGGACGGTACATTTGCCAAGCGATGTTATCGCCGTCGCCCTCCTCGACCAGCTGCGCGGAGATCTCCCCATCGAGGCGCCGGGGCAGGGGCCTGTGCATGATATTGTATGGCTGCTGCGTCTGCCGCGGCTCCTGCTCGCCGCCATCATCGGTGCGGGGCTTGCCGTCTGCGGGGTCATCATGCAGGCGATTGTCAAAAACCCGCTTGCCGATCCCTATATCCTCGGGATCTCTGCGGGGGCGTCGCTTGGGGCGACGGCTGCCGTCCTCCTCGGCATTGGTGCGGCATTGGGGGAGAACGCCATCGGGATTGCGGCGTTTCTCGGGGCGTTTGCCGTTTCCCTCGGCGTGCTCTTTATCGCAAATATCGGCGGACGGGCCAGCGCGATGAAACTCCTGCTCGGCGGCATGGCGCTCAGTGCGGTATGCAGCGCATTTTCGAGTTTCATCGTCTATTTCGCCGGGGACAAGGAGGGCATCCAGACCATCACGTACTGGATGATGGGGAGCCTCGCGGGGGCGCGGTGGGATCATATGGCGCTCATCGGCGGGACGGTTCTGCTCGCGGTGCTCTTTTTCTGGTCGCAGAGCCGCATCCTCAACCTCATGCTGCTGGGCGATGCGTCCGCCATCACGCTCGGCACGGATCTCCACCCCTATCGGCAGACCTATCTCATCGTCAGTGCGCTCGTCGTCGGCTTTGCCGTATTTGCGGCGGGGATGATCGGCTTTGTGGGGCTTGTCGTGCCCCATGTGGTGCGGATGCTCGTCGGCACGCATCATGGGCATCTCATCCCTGTGACGGCACTCGCAGGGGCGATTTTTCTCGTTGTTGCGGATGGCCTTTGCCGCATCATTATCCCGCATACGGAGCTGCCCATCGGTATTCTCATCTCGCTTGTGGGGGCGCCTGCATTCATCTATCTCATGGTAAAGCGCACCTATGGCTTTGGAGGAAACTGATATGGAGATCTTGGCAGAGGCGGTAAAGCTCTTCATCGGGGATCAGGAGATTCTAAAGGGGGTGGATTTTCACCTAAGGCCCAAGGAGTTCCTCGGCATCATCGGCCCGAACGGCAGCGGCAAGAGTATGTTCCTCAAATGCCTGTACCGTGTGCAGCAACCGTCTGCGGGGGAGATTCGATTCGACGGGCGGCTGCTCGATGAGCTTTCCTATCGAGCGTCGGCGCTCCGGCTCGCCGTCGTGGCGCAGCACAATGTTTACAGCTTCGACTTTACCGTCATCGGCGTGGTGCTGATGGGACGCGCCCCGCACAAGCGCCTGCTTGACCGTGACAATGCAGAGGATTATCGGATTGCGCGGCAGGCGCTCGCGACGGTCGGCATGGCGGGGTTTGAGGAGCGGAGCTTTAGCAGCCTCTCGGGCGGGGAGCAGCAGCGCGTCATCCTCGCGCGTGCGCTCACGCAGCAGGCGGAGTGCATGATTCTCGATGAGCCGACGAATCATCTGGATATTAAATATCAGCTTCAGCTGATGGATATTGTCAAGAGCCTTGATTTGACGGTTGCGGCAGCGATTCATGACCTGAGCCTTGCGGCACTCTACTGCGACCGCCTCATCGCAATAAAGAAGGGGCGCGTCGTGGGACTTGGCACGCCCGCACAGCTCCTCACAGAGGCGTTTATCTACGAGCTCTACGAGGTGCATGCCAAGGTGGAGACGGATGCAGAGACGGGGCGCATCTATATCCGCTATCTGCCGCAGTACGATGCGCAGAGGCGATAGGACAGCATGCAGGTGCAAGGTTTGCTTAGGCGTACCGCATGGCGCATGGATCTTTTCGGTAACATTTATATAGGGATTCATACGAAAGCGCCCCGGGGATTGTCCCTAGGGCGCTTTTGCGCGGTCATTTTGGTTTTGCGTGAGGCGATCAGCGTATATACGCCGTGGTTTTTTTAGAAAAGATCCTTTGCGAGGATGATGGTCTGCTCGCGCGAGGGGCCGACGGAGATGATGCCGAGCGCGATGCCCGTGATCTCTGCCATGCGCGCGAGGTACTTGCGCGCGTTTTCGGGGAGGCTCTCATAGCTGCGGATGCCGGAGATGTCCGTCTTCCATCCTTGGAATGTCTCATAGACAGGCGTGACCTCAGCGAGAACCTTGAGGCTTGCGGGCACGCCCTTGAGGAGCTGTCCCTTGTGCTGATAGCCTGTGCAGATTTTGATTTCGTCAAAGCCGTCGAGGATATCTAGACGCGTGATGGCCATGTAGTCGATCCCGGAGAGCAGCCCCGCGTGGCGGACGACGACGGCGTCGAGCCAGCCTGTGCGGCGCGGGCGCCCCGTGACGGTGCCGAACTCATGCCCCGCCTCGCGCAGACGCGTGCCGATTTCATTGCACTGCTCTGTCGGGAAGGGGCCTTCGCCGACACGCGTGCAGTACGACTTGACGACGCCGACGACCTTGTCGATTTTCTTCGGTGCGACGCCCGCACCGATGGTGACGCCGCCGGAGATGGGGTGCGAGGCGGTGACGTAGGGGTATGTGCCGTAGTCGATATCGAGCATGGTCGCCTGTGCGCCCTCAAAGAGGATTTTGCGCCCTGCGGCGATCTCCTCGTTGATGAGCGGGATGGTGTCCGTGACGAGCGGGCGCAGCCGCGCAGCGTAGTCCAGGTACTCCGCGAGGATTTCCTCGTAGGAGAGCGGCTTGTGGTCGTAGAAGGAAAAGAGCTCGCTGTTCTTTGCGGCGAGGTTTATGCGGAGTTTTCTTCCAAACTCGTCCGCGTCCATGAGGTCACAGACGCGGATGCCGATGCGGTTGTCGCGATCCATGTAGCAAGGGCCGATGCCGCGGCCGGTCGTGCCGATTTTGTCCGCGCCGCGCTGTGCATCGCCGATGCCGTCCATCAGACGGTGATACGGCATGACGACGTGGGCGCGGTCGGAGATGCGGATGTTTGAGACATCAATGCCACGTGCCGCTAAGGCATCCATTTCCTGCAAACAGACCTCAGGGTCAAATGCGACGCCGTTGGCGATGATGTTGTGCGTCCCCTTGTAGAGGATGCCGGACGGCAGAAGGCGGAGTTTGTACTCCTCGCCGCCCGCGACGACGGTGTGCCCTGCGTTGCAGCCGCCTTGGTAGCGGACGACGGTGTCGGCTTTGCTCGCAAGGTAGTCAACGATTTTCCCTTTGCCCTCGTCGCCCCATTGCGTCCCTGTGATAACGATGGTTGACATAATAAAATCCCCTTTTCTCGGCTCTTTGTCAAATTCTGCGGCGCACCGCATACATCATGAGAGCCTCTCCCTCAAAGTGCAAAACGCTGAAAGATGGTGTCCACGTTGCGCAGGAAATACTTGTAGTCAAAGCAGTCTGCAATTTCCTGCGGCGTTAGATGTGCCGCGATGTCGGCATCTTTTTCGATGTTCGTGCGAAAATCCTCCTTTTCGAGCCAGCGCTTCATGGCGTTGCGCTGTACCCATACATATGCGGTTTGGCGCATCACGCCCTTGCCGATGAGCGCCGTGAGAATGCGCTGACTGTAGATCAGCCCGCCGGTGCGCTCCATGTTGTGCAGCATGGCGTCGGGGTAGACGAGGAGTTTATCAATGATGCCCGTCAGCTTGTGCAGGCAGTAGTCCACATTGATGGTGCTGTCGGGCAGGATGACGCGCTCGACGGAGGAGTGCGAGATGTCGCG
>CALIBA010000173.1 GCA_938045435.1 uncultured Selenomonas sp. | reverse complement strand
TGTCAAAGCCAACAGTCGGATAATGCTCTGCAAACGCTACCGCCAACGGTAATCCCACATATCCTAATCCTATAATCGCTATTTTCATCTTATTCCTCTTCCGATAAAGATTCGCTACTCCGTTGGCAACGTAATATCATCGCCTTGGTCATCTTTCTCCTTTTTCTTGTCCTTCTCTTTTCCTTTGTCTTTTTCCTTACCCTTTTTCTTCTTAGTGCCACCACCGTTTCCCTCTTTCTTCTTTTTCTCATCGAGGGTGTGGCGCATTGCGATAATACGCGTTCTGCTCATCGGTAGTCCACGCAACGCGCTGCTGCAAAATCAGCATATTTTGCAGCAGCAACATCCTTCATCACATCAAGATAGCAAATAAGTTTGGTGTTAATCGTTTTCAACAAGGCGAGTTTAAGTGCACTGGCACTCTGCAAGGCCCTGTCTTTGGCTAACGCCTCCAAAGCTTGGTAGCAAACGTAGTCTGCGCTGTGCGTATAACTGTAATTGCCCTTGCCTACACCTGAAAGGGCCGTAATATGCGCTTGCAATGCGGCTGTGTCCAAATCAGCAAGCAGTGATTCGACCAGAGCGATTCACTTTCATAATTCTCACGAGTATAGAGAGCGTATAATTATCAAACACTTTTTTTAGAGGCGGCGTGTGTCGATGTGCATCGGCTGTTGGCATATTCGCCTCATTAAGCACATGTCCGAGCGCACTGATAGCTCGGTCTCGAACAGCATCCAGATCCTCTAATAATTCGCTCAGAATTTTTAGTCGTTTAATAGCCTCCGTAATCTGTTCGGATTGGCTTTTCACCGTCACCATCGTAGACACCAAGATATGGCTCCGTCTTCAGTCCCGTTCGGGCTTCATACATTGCAACAATCTGATCAGAAACGACATCCACTTCAGTAGTTCGACTTGCCATGTGTAAATACTTCATTTCCTTTATCCTCTCCACCAAAATACGCTACGCTACGTTATCAATAGCGTTATGATAACGTTTGTCGTTCCTTTTCTATAGGAAAAATTGTTACTGCAACGACACTTGCAATTTTTCTGCGGGACGGCTCGTTGCGGTAATGATTACAGCTACATCTACGAATGAGAGCTCATTACAATAATGACAGTGACGGCATCACTGCGAGATGATTCATTGCGATAACATTATCGTCGAATAAATTTCCGCAGATGCTGACGAAAACGCATACACCTTTCATCAAAGATGACTTTTCGATATAGACGAGCAGCTTCACCGCGTGCCTCCTGTAATCGCTGCCGATCGATTGCCTCCACCCTGAAGTCAATTGGATATGCAGTAAAAAGCGTGGCCAAATATTCCGCCCGTCTTTTATAAGTATGCTTCTCTATCGCCTCCATATAACCTTGTTCTGCTATCTGTTCTCGTTCTGCGTCGTGCTTAAGATAATATTGGATTTGACGAATCATATCCCCCAAATCTGTGCACTCAACAAGATGTTTCCGATCGGTAAACGGATTTTCTACAGACAATTTTTCTGTCAATAAAAAACGTCGGCAGCCCAATACCTCAAAAACACGTGTCTCCGTATCCTGAAATTCCTCGGAGTGGATATTCAAGACGATTTTCGCGCGATTGATCAATTTCACCATTTTGTCGCCGTAAATCCCGACGGCAGTGTGCAACGAGCAGTTCTTCCCGATTTTATCCGTCCATTCCTTTCTGCGTTTCAGCATATTCCCAATAAACAGCACGTCTATATCTTTTTCAACAGAAAGTGGGTAATGAGTCTTCGGATCAAAACCATTTAACAAAACCGTTATTTGAGATTCTTGTAACCATCCGTTTCTTACAATAGCCTCTTTACAGGCCTTTGTATGAACAAAGGTATGATCAAACAGCCCACAACTCAATAATCGATCCTGATCCCTATTTCTTGAGACTAACTCGGATGCCCAAAAAAACTTAGGACGGCGAACTGCCCGCAAAAGCTCAATAGGGAAATAATCGCCTCGCTGGAGAAATAAATAATCAAACGTCGGAACTTGCAGAATGCACTCCACAATTTCTTTTCTGTATTTTCTAAAATCGACACAGGACGTTTCTACCCCTATTTCATTAAATCCATCGTTTACGAAATGTTCGCTCCCCCAGCCGCGGTTATTCTCATGCACAGCAATGTACAATATTCTCATCGAGTCCATCCGCACCTCCATTTTTTCCAAAAATAAAATGCATAAGGCAGCATATTGTATTTGCCATTAAGATGCTGCTCATAACTATAGATTCGCCGCCTCAACACCTCATCTATTGGCTCATGCTTTACCTCTTTGAAAAGGGCACAAATCTGTTTATATCGATCCTTCCAATTATATTGTTCTTCAGCAGATTGCCTTGCCTTTACTTTCTCGTTCTCAATAGATGAACGATGGAGTAAATAAAACTGTAACTCTTCCTCTAATGAGGAAAGTGAAATTTTGCACTGCGGCCAAAAATAACCATCGCTGCGAGCATACAAATAATCAATCGCGACAAGTCGTCCATTCATATCTGGCTGAACAAATTCATTCATCGGCGCATTATCGCTAACGATACAAGGCAATCCGCACGCCAATGCTTCAACAACCGTCAAACCCAAGCCATCCAATATAGAAGGATAGACATAGACATCACCTTCAGTGTATAGCCCAGGGGCTGGTACCGTTTTTTGTACGACGGAGATACGCGGATGTCTCTCGGCTATGCGACACACATCATCGTCCAAATAGGCGGATAGCCGTTCTTGAGTATGGATAAGTAAACGACTATTAGGGTCATCTATAGCAGCGAAAGCTCGAATAGTCGAATCCGTTCCTTTACGAATCGGATTCATTCCGGCTGAATGAAAAAACACTATCGATGATGCCTCGACATCCTTCTTGCTTTGTGGTCGGAACAAATCGATATCGGTACCCCATGGGACGTAATAAGCATGCGCTATCTCCTTAAATAAATTATAATGCCTCTGTGTGTTACAGATCAGGAAATCGTACGCAGCGAAAAAAGGGACGGTTTTTTCCGTGTAATAATCGACATAAGTACCAGTAATAATCCCCATCTCTTTGCACCAGACAACTGGTTCCCACCAATTTTGCTCATTGAATAAAACAACCTCGATTTGTTTATTCTTCAACCAGCCGATAAAATCTGGACGATCAATACTCGTTGCTCCGTAGTAATATTTCTTTGATTTTTTTCCCCACGTCACATTCTCTTTGTCCCATTGGTTGTTTTTTTTCGCATAGGCTTCCCCCCCACGTGCATAGACAAATACACGATTTTCCAGATCAGAGGATAAGGCATCCATATACTGTCGAGACACGTAAGCGGCCCCTCTTTCAAACCATGTAGAAACTAATCCGATGTTCATCAGTGAAAATCACTTTTTCGGAATCAGAAAAAGATTATTCGCAAAATACTTTTGCTCTAATTCCTGCTCATCAAATAGGAGTAATCGCTGTGCATGTTCGTCAAGCAGAAACGCTTCATAGTCTCTCTCCTTGAAAAAACCATACAAAAGAGATAAGTCATAACCCGCAGCCTCTGCTGCCATACGATTAAATTCACATAAAACTATTGGCCTGTATCGCTCTATAGTACTCTTTGCTCCAAGAAGGCAATTATACTCAGCACCCTCTATATCAATTTTTATCAGCCGAATATCATTTACTCCGTTTTCTGCACAAATCGTATCAATAGTCAAGGTTTGGACGGACTCGATCTCACTATACCCTGTCGTCTTGTAGATCGAATTATTTCCACATGTATCATTTGACACGAACAATTCTATGGATTCACCATCGCTTTTGTACAAAGCATTATTATAAACCCGGACATTCTTAATGTGATTTAATGTACATACCGATTGAATAAAGGCCGCATTACTTCCGCTTGCCTCTACTGCTATTACATAATCTGCTTTATCGTATAAATTCAGTGTATACGATCCCACATTCGCTCCAGCGTCGATAATACATCCTCTATTGATAATCAGATCATTCCGAATAAACTTCAGAAAAGAAGTCTCATACGCTCCATTCACGTACATCCAGTATTGAATATAATCACCAACATCGAGTAAAACTTTGGTTTTCGTATATGCCAACATTCGTGTAAGCAATAGAGTATACCCCTTGCAATATTGATAGATATCAAAATGGAACTTTCGCGGAATCAATCGATAACGACACAACGTAGCTGCTATTCTTCGCAGGTTCATTCGTTAGACGAATTTACATTTTTATAATTTATCGTGGTATTGGGATCACTCGCCCATTCATATTGCGGACCAAATAATCCTCTGGAAGGATTACCATTTTATCTGGATGTTGCGACAACCACGCACCCCACCAACTAAAAGAGCTATTGGCTATAATGAAATGGTGGCAAAAACTCATCAGTTGCAGTTCGTAAAGTTCATCGTCAAAATTATCAACATACACACAGGAGTATGATATGGATAACTGTTCGCGACACCAAGCCAAATCATCTGAAAAGATGAAAAAGCAAGGCGATGTACAACTTTTCTCTAAGAGAGAAACCGCGGCGCGGTAATAATCGAGTGTAAGCAATCGGCTGTATTGCATGCGACGCACATGCAAGCAGACAGCCTCCGACGCCTGAATCTTTGCTTTAATTTGCTCAAATGTGTAATTCTGGGGAAGATTGAATTGCAATTCGGAAAGCAATACGTTACGAATGGGCAAAAAATTGATATGCTGCCAATAACCTTGATAATACAAGGTCCTTTCTCTCTGATTGGAAGGAGGAATAAATTGACATACATCGAAAATTAGCTGATCCTCATTCTCTATAATTAATCGAGACGATGGGAAGATTAGGCGTTTTAAGAGCGGATACTTTCGGTTGAAAGAAAAGAAAAACGAAGAAAGAAAATTCGACTTTGGCAGTGTTATGCTAAAACGATCTAGTTTATAAATGCGATGGTAATCATCACCACGAAAACCGCTGTATATTTCCAGCCCAACCTTACCATCCCAATTAAGTGATATATATCGGGCAAAAGCATAAATAAACAGCTGATTTCCGATTCCGCCCCAAACCTTTATATAGATATTCTCTACCATTCAAAGAATCAGGAGAAAGAGCTCTTCTTTTATCGCTTAACGGACGCAAATAATTTATGGCGTGTGTGCATAACCGTATAAGCGGGATTGGCTTCTTTAATAATACTATCGAGTACTAGAGGGTCATCTTTCAAGTGATATGTGCAAATGGCCAATTTCGGAGCGAATCGGCGAAGTGTCTCGGTCGCACCCTTTAGCATATATCGTTCTGTACCTTCAATATCCGCCTTAATAAAATCAACTTTTCGGATTTGATTTTCAGAAACAAACTGATCTATCGTAGTCACTTTGACTAATGGCGAAGCATGATCTCTTTCATATTTTTCAAATTCTCGAGTCTGGAAATAATTTTCTCGCGATAGACCATTCCTCACTTCGATTGTTGACATTTTACATCCCCGGGGGGTAATTTATTTGATCCGCCTCCGCTATGATCAAGAGACAGTTCGACTTCTTCACATTTGTCACCTAAAGCCTTTTGTATCGGAATGATCTCTCCCTTGTTCAGAGAACATGTAGTACACAGCCACTCATAAGTATCAGGCGTAGGCTCAAAAGCATAAACTATAGCGCCCTGAGCCGCAGCCAACGCACTAAAGTCACCTATCCATGCGCCGGCATCGAACACAACATCTTCTTGTTTGATTTTTACATCAACCTGCTCGCTAACCAATCCGTAAGGACCTTCAGCCGTAAACTGATCAACTAATGTAATAACATTCGCTTGCGAGTAATTATTGTGAAAAGAGATTGGAATCACATACACATCATCAAAGACGTATTTCAGACCAGACAATAAATCGAAGCCCCCTGAAACATTCGGAAGCAAAACTCCGTTGAAATCAAATACAAAATCATCTTCGTGACGAAGGAGCCATTTTCGTACAAAATCGTTGTTAGATCGCCTTCTGTATTTCCTATAAAAAAACGATGCTTCTACATTCAGGCGAGAAGAAGCCCGCATCAATATATACCAACAAGTTTCAGGGATACTCCAACCTTTATAACAATGTGAACAGATCGCCTGAGTAATCATTTTCATATTCGTCTGTTCTTTATAAAGCTCAAACTCTCTTTTAGAATAGTTGAATCCAAGAATTTAGCAATAAGCAAATAGCTTCCGACGTACAAGAAAAACTTAACGAAGAAGGAAATATATCTGTCAGTTGTAAAGAGAGTTACAAACCATGCAATTAATACTGACGTTCCGGTAATAGCCAAATAGGGCGCAATGTCTTTTAGGACTTGCCAAATTGATAACAAGATCAATTGACCAGCAACTTTGTGCCAATAAAGCAAGCTTAAACACGAAACAGCCACAAAACCAATAACCATACAGTAGGTGCCCAATGGGTAAACGCTCCAGATGAAAAGGAGTTGTACGACACCAGTTAATACAGTCCCCCATAAATACGCAGCAGATTTCCCATGAGCCATCAATCTAAACATCGTTCAAAAAATACAATAAGAGCCTCCTCCCCATATACAGAGTAACTGTAAATACGGAATACTGGGCATCCATTTTTCACCGAGAAAAATCCATATGAATTCTTTCGCAATTAAAGCCAGTCCGGCCATAGCAGGCAAAGCAAAAAAGGCTCCAAACCTCACCATCTTACGGAAAATATACCGCTGCCTTTCTTTATTATCAGTAGCTTCAACAAATACCGGTTGTGCAATATAGCTAATCATACCATTTACGACTTGATTAGCCATTCCCATCCATTTCTGTCCTTGAGTGTAGAATCCTAACTGATTAGCATTGTAGAATCGCCCCATTATCACAGAAAGCATGTTGTTGTTCACCTGAAAAATAAAATTCGTTAGGATCAGTTTTGAACTAAATCCGAACATTTCACTTAAAGGGGAGAAATTGAAATGAAATGTCGGTCGCCACGATGAATAATAGAAACGAAAAAAAACGCTGACTCCAACATAAGTCACCGTCTGTATAGCAAGTCCGATGGCAGCAAACCCGTTTAAAGCAAGAATTACACCAAGCGTACCCGATATAATCATCGCAACTATATCACTTATCCCTCGCTCTTTTGCCTTCAGTGTTTTATACAGATAAGCGTTCAATGAAACCCCCATTCCTCCAAAAACAAACCCAAGAAAAAGGATCCGAGAAAGAGGAATCAAATCGGGTTTTCTGTAAAAAGAAGCAATCAACGGTGCACAAAAGAATAAGACTACATAGGCTACGACACTGGTTAAGGTACTAAACCAAAATACCGCATTGTAATCTTCATGCTTTATTTCTTGCCTATTAGCCAATGCAGAAGTAAAACCACTTTCTTGGAGAATAGTTACAATGCCATTGAAAATGGCTAACATACCGATCAATCCATAATCTTCAGCATTGAGAATTCGTGCAGTAATTAACCCAAATACGGCCCCGAGCAATTGCTGTACGCTATTACTTAACCCTCCCCAAAAAAGGCCTTTAGCTGCTTTATCTTTTAGCGAGGCTGTAGATGACATTTTTTATAAAGAACAGGCCATAACATAGAATGACGCTATTACTTTTTTGTCAATTCAAAAATGCCGCACCCGTATCGACAATGATAGTTATTTTTAATCAGCTCATCAGTTAATTGCTCATTCGGATGAAAATTATTTTGATCATCCACATAAGAGAACATATCTATCGTATAGAATGGACTTATCATCTCTATGAGGAGTGAAAGAGAAAAAACACGATGTGCATGAAATTCTATCCTTTGTAGCCCTATTGGTACCGAAAAATAGAACTTTCCACTTGATTCCAATAGAGATGTGATATTCTTAAATCCAATATCAAATCCTTCAAAATTAATAGGATCCCCATATCTACCCAAGCCAAAATGTTCCAACGCATGTAAACATGAAACAGAAGGGATACTATTTCCCTTGATACATGTACGATCCATAATGTCCAACTGTTTAAAAGTCACATTAGGTATGTTCACCTCTAACGGGCGTATATCAAAAACCTCAACCGACCTAAAAGACGCCAGATGGGCCACGAAACCGTCTATACGACTCCCAATATCTACATGACGCAATGGCGCATTCTTGAATATTCGTTGGGCTACAAATAAGTCCTGAAAGAAGTAATGTAAGGAAAGAGAACCTGCATCATCAGTTCTATCAGAATAGCACGGACGTAGGCTCGTGATTGGGAAGCGATATTGTGACTGTTTTGCCTGGCGTAACAATGCATTCTTGTCTTTTCGAAGACGCCAATAGTTCATCAATGAAAAATGGCCGTAAAAAGGTATAACACCTGTATACAGATACGTATATCGTTCACTCGTCCAACGAATCTTTTTTTTGAGCAATGAGAAATTCACTTGTGCAGGTTGTTTTGTTTGAGATGATATTCTATTTCTAAATTTTTACTACAAAAAAACATGGAGTCTTGAATCTCTTACTTGTAATAAAGAAGAATGCATACGATTTAAATAGTAGCCTCCAATGTCTTACGCATACATCCGCCCAATAATGTCCACGACTTTCATGCCTTCAAGAACGTTAGTTGTGATTGTGTCCGAACTGTTTTCAGAGAGGACATTGATCACGTTACGGATAACATAGTGATGATTCTGAGCTGACCCCTTGTAGGCCCCATAATCATTGCCGGGATTAGTGGGAGGAAGATCTGGC
>CALIBA010000172.1 GCA_938045435.1 uncultured Selenomonas sp. | reverse complement strand
AACAAAAAGCCCCTTCGCGCAGGGGGCTTTTCGTTTTGTCAAGCCTCACACAAGATCCACGCGCAGCACGCCGTCGATCCGGCACAGGGTATCCACGATAAACGTGGGCTTCAAATGCTCGCCGTTATACACCTCAAAATTGAGATACACGCGCCGCTCGCCGTCCGCCTCCGCCTCGTCCTCGTCCGTCTTTACCTTGACGCCGCGCGAGCGCAGGTGCAGATCCTCGATGCAGGCACTGATGCGCATGATCTGCCCGGGACGGTCAACCGTATGAATCGAGAGCGAGAGCATGTGGTCATGGTCGACCCATGCATCGAGCCGTGAGAGGTTGCCGAGGATCAGGAAGACGATTGCCGTCGTCACCCCCGCGCTGAGGTAGAACCCCGCACCGACCGCAAGCCCGACGCCTGCAACCACCCAGAGCGTTGCCGCCGTCGTGAGCCCCGTGACCGTCAGCCCCTCCTTCATGATCGCACCCGCACCGAGGAAGCCGATGCCGCTCACCACCTGCGCCGCGAGACGCGCGGGATCGGCGTTCGTCTTTCCCTCGACATTATCGTAGAGCGCCTGCGACATGAGCATGATCAGGCACGAACCGAGGGCAACCAGCATATTCGTCCGGAGCCCTGCCGACTTGTGCCGCATCTGGCGCTCATAGCCGATGATCCCACCCATCGCGCAGGAGAGCACAAGGCGCAGACAGATTTCCCATTCTTCCATTGGTACATTCCCTTCCTTACATATCCCTTTCGTTGTGATGATCTCCACATTATCCACAGCTGTGTAAAACTCTGTGGATAAAATTGTTCAAAAGCCCGAAAACGTCTTTATCCACACACTTTTGCACAGTGTGTATAAATTTAGCGAACGATTTTCCAATTTCTGTGGATAGTGTGGATAAAACAGTGGATAATCCCATATCTTGCATCGAAAACAGAGGTATCTTCCATATTTTGTACCCGGCATCTGCCAACTTGTCCACACCCCTATGGAAATCCGCAGTGGATTTCTCCCCTGTTATCCCCACAGTTTTCCACAGTATGCACAACTCATTCCCCGCGCTCCTCTGCCGTCCACAG
>CALIBA010000171.1 GCA_938045435.1 uncultured Selenomonas sp. | reverse complement strand
GACATCTGCATGAGATCGCGCCCATCAATGAGGACAGCGCCGCTCGTCGGGCGCTCGAGCAGATTGATGCAGCGGATGAGCGTGGACTTGCCCGCACCGGAGAGGCCGATGATGCCGTAGATGCTGCCGCGCTCTACATGCAGGTCAATGCCGCGCAGCGCATGAATATCGCTTGCGTAGGTTTTGACGATGTTTTTCAGATGAATCATAGGGAAAGCCTTCTTTCGGCGCAGTGTTTTCGGGTGGTGACCGGAGGACGCCGTGTATTTCGACAAACGTAGCACACACAGGGCATTTTGTCAATAACTCTAAGCGCAGTACACGGCTTTTTAACAGGGCACTGTCCATTTTTCCTATTTATAGAATAGGAAAAGATTCGGGTGGGGCAGTTGTCACTGACGACAAACTTCGCTATAATAGATGCGAGACCATGGTACTGCAAGTATGGGCAGACAATACAGACTCCTCTATTGCTAATGAGAATCGTTTGCGCTATAATGATGTGAGCGTTTGATTTTAGGAAGGCTCGCATGTTGGGCTTTTGTGCGAATAGAGGAGGAGATAAACGATGCGCTGCCCTGATTTTGAGCAACTGCTCGGCTGTCACGCTGCGCCCTTGCTGATGGGGCTGACAGTGGGGAGTCTGCTGTCATTTCAAAAGAGCCGCTTTGAAGATTTTGAAGCGTTGCTTGCATCCTATGAGCCCTGTTTTTCCTGCAAGGGGATTTCGATGTTCCGACTGGCAGAGGGGGAGGAGTATGTACTCATCCTCTTTTATCGTGCGCCGCTGCTCATGTGTGCGCTGCGTGCGCCGCGTGCACAGGAAGTCCTGTGCGGGGTGGGATACCGCGTCAGTGACAGTATGGAGGATTGTCTGGACTTTTTGCGGCTGCGTATGCGCGTGCGCAAGACGCTTCCGCCGGAGGTCGGGCTGTTCCTCGGTTATCCGCCCGAAGATGTGTGCGGGTTCATTGCACGGCGCGGGCAGGGCTTTGTATGCAGTGGATATTGGAAGGTCTATGCGAACGAAGCGGAGGCGCGGGCGCTCTTTGAGCAGTATTCGGTCTGTACACAGGAGTTTTGTACGCAGCTTGCGAAGGGGTACCCCCTTGCAGAGCTGGTGCAGGCGGTGTAGGGAGCTGTAGCTCTCGGGTTTTGGTATGAGGAGGATTTTATATGGCAAAGGTAGCGGTTGTATACTGGTCCGGCACGGGCAATACGCAGAAAATGGCAGAGGCTGTCGTCGAGGGCGCCAAGGGCGCGGGTGCGGATGTCGAGTGCTTTGAGGTAGACGACTTCTCTGTGGACAAAATTGATGACTTTGACGCGCTTGCACTTGGCTGCCCTTCGATGGGTGCAGAGGAGCTGGAAGAAGGCTCGTTCGAGCCATTTTTCGCTGAGGCGGTCGAGAGCGGCAAGCTCTCCGGCAAGCCGGTGGTGCTCTTTGGCTCGTGGGGCTGGGGCGCTGGCGCATGGATGGAGACATGGGCAGAGCGGACAAAGGAATCCGGCGCGAAGCTCGTGGATACCTTCATCGTGGAGAATGAGCCGGATGCCGAGGGGGTTGCGGGCAGCAAGAACCTTGGTGCAGCGCTTGTTGGCGGAATCTGATCGTTGTATCGCCTGCCGTAAAGAACTGCGTATTTTTGCAGACTGCATCGAAAGAGCCGTTTCATGGAGGCGGCTCTTTTTTATTTGCTGCGGTATACGGAGCACATATCTTATGGCGGTTGCCTTTCTCATAGCAGGATTTTTTCATTCGGACGGCGAACATGAACTGAACGGATTGTTTCAGGGGAGAACAAGGAAAGGAAGATGATGTATGGATACAGGGGGATTCATCCATCCCGTCATGGCGAATGTGATGACCGTGATTTCGTTCATTCTCGTTGTGGCCAGTGTTGCAGTCGCCGCCGTTGCCGCGCACTATGCATGGCGCAATACGGGAGGCGGCAGTATGGAGGCGCTGGAAGGGCGTTTTGCGTGGATCAAAGGGGAAATCGAACGGATTTCATCGAGCAAGCCAGAGGATGATGCGGCACGTCTCAAAACGGATGTCGAGAATCTTCGCGTCGAGGTAAAGAGCCTGCATGACGCCATTGCAGAGCTGCGGCAGGAGATGGCGGCAATGCCTGCGCCGCCTGCGGCACCAGAGCAAGAGGAAGCTGTGCCTGCCCTAGTGGCGCCCGCAGCAGAACCCGTGCAGGAGCTTCCACAGGAATCCGTACCGGAGGAGGAAGAGCCCCTCATGCAGGCGGTACCGCCTCAGCCAGTGGAGGAGGATGAAAATGCCGGGTTTGAGGATCTCCTTGAGCAGCGCCCGATTTGGCAGGACTTTATCGACGATTACCATATGATGCGGGAAGGGTTCTCTCCTGAACGCGGAGAAGATTTGTGCTGGCCGTTCATCGACAGCTATGTCCTGCGACTGCTTGTCTGTACCGACCACAACGCCATGGAGAATGGGAAAAACATGCCGAAATTCGAGGTCGTGGATGATGTGAACGAGGCGACCTTCTGGGCGTATGAGCTGCCCGGCGCACAGGGACTGTTCGCTGTCGTCCCCAGTCCCATGTTCCCGTACGATCAGGCCATGCACGAGGAGGAGGGGATGAAGGAGACTTTTGCGGCGCGCTATGAGCCTGGCAAAAGTCACGAACGCCTCACCGTCAATATGCCCGCGCTCTTTTCTCTCACAGAGGGACACTGGCGCATTGAGCAGCCCGGTATTTTGGAACTGGAGGACAGTCGTCCATAAAGAATCATGCTTTTGCGCGGGCGTTTCATAGACGGCGCAAAGCACATGAAAAACCCCCAAGGAGCTACCGCGTGGTGGATGTTCCTCGGGGGTGTTTTCATACAGTATAAAGCACAAGCCCATATGCCTACTTACGATGTCCGCGCCCTTCGGTAAGGCAGACTTCAAACAAAATTTGATTGATGAGGATATTTGCATCAGCAGGTGAGAGTTCAGCTGCCTCGTGCAGGATTCTCCATGCTGCTGCATAGTTTCCCGTCCATATTTCGGCGATGGCGCAGGCATTTTGCGCTGCGGCTCTTTGTGGTGCGTGGGCGAGCGATTTTTGGAAAGCGGTGATGGCCTTTTCGGGGGCGCCTGTCGATAGGAGTGTCAGCCCGTAGTTGTACCAGCCTGCCGCATCATCTGGAGCCATACGCAGATATGTCTCGTAGGCACGGCGTGCCTCTTTCATGCTGCCGGCTGCCGCATGGGTGAGTGCAGTGCCAAGAACAGCCTCCGGACGTTTCCCGTCCCGCTTTTTTGCGGCGGCAAAGTCTGCAAGTGCCTCCGCGTAAGCGGCGCGGCGCAGATAGACCATCCCGCGGTAGAGATGGGCGTCGGCATCATCGCTGCGAGCGAGGCGCTCTTTGGCGGCATGCAGCGCGGCATCAGAGCCATCGGGCTGCTGTGCGCGCGCTAAGATCATTAAAATTTCCTGCCCATAGTTTCGTCCGGGGACAGCCCAAACACCGTTCAGCTCTGTCCAATGCGTGAGACGTCCGTAGATGTCGGGGCGGTTTGTGCGGATGAGGTCATAGCGTGGGTCAACGAGAGGCGCTGTGGGTGGTGTCTTACGGCTGTAAGCGAGCAGATGCTGTATATGGGCACGCACGCCTGTCTGCATGTCGGGGAACGAAAGCCCCTTTGCGCCGCCGCCGGTTGCACCAAGTCCGCAGAAGTTGTTCTGCTGCCAGTGGACGTCACCGCCATAGGCAAAGCAGCCCGTTTCCTTGTAAGCCTGCGACAAGGCGACATCGGGGCGTACGCCCTCACGCGCCGCCTCGATGTAGTAGGCGTGTACGAGCTCCTTTGCCGTGCCTGTGAGCTTTGGATTTGGATTCTGGCGCAGGAGATACGCGAGCATTTGCGCCTCGGTCGCCGTCGCCTCACCTGCGATGGTGACCGTTTCCGGTGCGGGGACAGGCAGGGCGAGGGTGTCGATGGGCGGCGGGAGACGAAAGTGCAGGGCGCCGATGAGTTTTGCATCTGCTGTCATCCCCTCCGGCAGGACGGCGGGAAAGAGGGGGCGCGGGATATGAGGGGCGTTCTCTGCCGCAAAGACGCCGTGAGGGGATGGGAAAAAGCATGCCGCAGAGACGGCCAACATGATAGGGATGCTGATTCGTGCCTTCATAGAGCAGTCCTTTCCAATGATTTATTTTCGTCCATAGAGCAGACCAATGCCGCGCATCATGATGCGCAGCGGCGGCGGCATCGCAATCTGCTGCTCTGTATGCGGCACATACGTGATTTCAGAAATCCCGGATTCTTCGAGTGCCGCGACAAATTCATCCATATCTCCGTACATATCCCGGTTGCCGAACGTGTCATGTAGA
Organism: uncultured Selenomonas sp.; assembly: GCA_938045435.1. Lineage (GTDB taxonomy): Bacteria > Bacillota > Negativicutes > Selenomonadales > Selenomonadaceae > Centipeda. The sequence goes on along the minus strand of CALIBA010000171.1, from coordinate 14,062 downwards.
GCGAATACTCCGCCCGGCTTTAGCGTGCGCAGCGCCTCCTGTACGAGCAGAAACTTGTCCTTTTGCGTGCGGACTTCATGAAAGACAAAGTTGCTGATGACGGCGTCGAAATGGGCATCGGGAAAATCAATCTTCGCCGCATCACCATGCTGAAATGTGCAGCGGGCAGCGACGCCCTCTGCCTGTGCGTTCTGCTCGCACTGCTCTTTGGCGTAGCCCCACATCGCCGGCCAATAATCCATGCCTACAACATGCGCCTCCGGAAAGCGCTTGGCGCATGCGATGCTGAGTGCCCCCGCACCGCAGCCCACATCGAGCACGGTGCCGCGCTCGTCCCAAGGCAGATGGTCGAGCAGGTAAACGTGAATCCGTCCCATCAGCCCGCCGCCATCGAACGAAAATACATAGCGGCAGTACAGCATATAGAGCGTCACGAGTGTGGCGGCGATGCCAAGGATGAGCGCGATGTAAAAAGGCCCCGCCTCAAGTCCAAAAATAAAGTAGAGCGGTACGCTGAGTGCGTAGAATAGGACGGTAATAAAGCAGAATGTTTTCATCATCGGGGTGGAAATCCAGTTGCCGTAATTGGTTTTCATGGAGAACTCCTTTTGGTATCATATGGGAGAAGATGGCGGTGCATACGGGCAATCAGCCGCTCCTCTCGTGCGGCGGCAGGGAGGCAATCACAGCATCTGTCTCTTTGTTGATCTCTTGGCGCAGTGCGCGGAGCACGGGTGAAAATGCCGCCTCCCGAACACCGTAGGTGTGCTGCAAGTCATATTCGAGCGGCAGCCATGTCGCGGGACCGCCCTCGTTATGCGTGAGGACAGCCTCCATGCGGTCGAGCGCCTTCACCAGACGCGCCTCCTCTGTTTCCATCGCATCCATCTCTATAAAGAGAGCGGCAACCTCATCGAAAAACGGCGCAGGCAGATCGGCGATCCACGCGTCGCGCAGACGGCGCTCCCGCGTGCGGTCGGCGTCCGTTTTTTCAAAGGTTGGAATATCCCCCGTAAAGACTTCGCCCACGTCATGCAGCAGACACATGAGCAGAACGCGGGAGAGATCAGCCTTTGGGAAGGATTCTCGCAGGAAGTATGCCATCAGCGCCATCCGCCAGCTGTGCTCGGCGACGCTCTCCTGCCGACCGCTTTGCAGCCAAGCATGTCGCGTGCGCTCTTTGAGCGCTGCGATGCAGTGCAGGATGGATAGATATGCCGCGTGCGTCATGGGGCCTCCTTTGTATGTATCGGCCGAGGGCAGTGATGAGAAAGTAAATCCATTATACCACAAGGAGCCATGGAGCGAAACCTGTATGATAGGGGGCCGCCGCGTATGCCGCAGGAAGAGAAACACGCGTGGATATGCCCTTGTCAAGGCGCGTTCTGTATAGTATGATAGGAAACGATTGAGGAGGAAACGCATGTGAGAAAAAAGATGGGGGTTCTAGGTCCTTTGGGGACACACAGCGAGGCGGCGGCACAGTATTTTATGCAGCGGCAGCAGCGCAGTGCAGAACTTGTCTGCTTTGCCGATATTGACGAGTGTCTGCACGCTGTTGAGACGGGCGCTGTGGATGCCGCCTTTGTTCCTGTTGAGAACTCTATCGAGGGATCTATCGCCGTGACGCTCGATGCACTGGCGCACTCCGATGTCCTCTATGTACGGCATGAGGTCATCTGGCCGGTGCACAACTACCTCATGGCGCGTACGGCGGACGGTACGATCCGCTGCATTTACTCCCATCCGCAGCCCATTGCACAGTGCCGTGATTTTTTGCGGCGGTACTATCCGCACGCGGAAATTATCAAAACGCAGAGTACGGCGCGGGCAGCTGAGATTGTTGGGGCATCTGGGGATCACGAGGGCTGTGCTGCCATCTGCACACGGCGTGCAGGGGCGCTCAATGGACTGACCCTCATCGCGGGCAGCATCGAAGATCGCGGCTCGAACTGTACGCGTTTCTTTGAGGTTGCGCGTGCGCCGCTGCCGTCCGGAGCGCCGGCAGATACCGTGCTTGTGATTTGTCAGATCGACGGCAGCCGTGCGGGGGCGCTTTATGATGTGCTCGGTGAGTTCGCGCATCGTGCCGTGAACCTCACGCGCATTGAGTCCCGCCCGGCACGTACCGAGCTTGGCGCGTACATCTTTTTTTTCGACCTTGATGCACACGCTGAGGAAGATGTCCTCAGCGCTTCCATCGACGCTGTAGCGAAAAAGAGTATTTGGCTGAAGGTGCCGGGTGCCTTTCCCGTCCACACCGCCGCCATCTAAAGACCTGCTTTGGAGCATATGGAAAAGGAGAAGATACTATGGTTGTCATTATGAATGCGGATGCAACACAAGAGGATATAGAGGGCGTCATCCACGCCATCGAGGAAAAGGGGCTTGCGGCAAAGGTGATGGAGGGGGCACGGCAGAAGATTGTCGGCGTCATCGGCGATAAGACGCGCCTTGCCGATGCTCCGATTGACGCCATGCACGGCGTGGAGACCACCGTCGCCATCTCTAAGAGCTATAAGCTCGCGAGCCGTGAGTTCCATCCCGCTCCGACCATCATCGAGGTGGGCGGGGTGCAGATCGGCGGCGGCACGCCTGTCGTCATGGCTGGCCCCTGCGCCGTCGAGTCGCGCAGTCAGCTCATGGAGACCGCCGAAATCATCAAGGCGGGCGGTGCGCAGTTTCTACGCGGCGGTGCCTATAAGCCGCGCACCTCTCCCTATGCGTTTCAGGGACTTGAGGAGGAGGGGCTGAAGTACCTCGCAGAGGCACGCGAAAAGACAGGGCTTGGCATCGTTACCGAGGTGACCGTCGTCGAGGCGGTCGAAACCGTTGCGCAGTATGCAGACATCCTCCAGATCGGAGCGCGCAACATGCAGAACTTTGGACTGCTCAAAGCCGTTGGCCGCGCAAAGCGCCCCGTCATGCTCAAGCGCGGACTTGCCGCTACGATTGATGAGTGGCTGAACGCCGCTGAGTACATCATGAACGAAGGCAACCCAAATGTCATTCTCTGTGAGCGCGGCATCCGCACCTATGAGACTTACACACGCAACACCTTTGACATCAGCGCCATCGCAGCCATCAAGCATCTCTCTCATCTGCCCATCATCGCAGACCCCAGTCACGGCACGGGGAAATGGCGCATGATAAAGCCCATGTCGCTCGCCTCCATCGCTTCTGGCGCGGACGGCCTTATCATCGAGGTACATCCAAGTCCTGCGCGGGCGCTTTCGGACGGCCCGCAGTCGCTCACCCCGGAGAATTACCATGATCTGATGGAGAGCGTGCATAAACTTAGCCGCTTTATGAAAGAAGAACAGATTGAACCCATGCCCCTTGGGTAAGCGCATACGAAAAAGACCGCATAGAGGAAAGGCACCCCTGTGCGGTCTTTTGCGCTGCATCAGAATATATCCCATGACACATCTGATGGCATAGCTGAATTTATCCGTGGTTCCTAAACCTCTGCAATCACCTCGATCTCGCAGAGCGCTCCTGCCGGGAGCGTTTTCACAGCGACACAGGAGCGGGCTGGGCGTCCCGTAAAATGGCGTGCATAAACTTCGTTAAAGGCAGTAAAGTCTGCCATATCCGCGAGAAAACAGGTGGTCTTGACAACGTGCGTGAGGTCAGTGCCGGCAGCTGCAAGCACTGCGCTGAGATTCTTGCAGACTTGCTCTGTCTGACCGCTGATGGACGTTTCCGTGATTTTTCCCGCGGCGGGGTCGATGCCAATCTGCCCCGAGGTGTAGACGAGGCTTCCCACACGCATTGCCTGCGTGTAGGGGCCAAGTGCGGCGGGGGCGTGGTCGGTATGAATCGTCTGCATCGTGTTTCCTCCCATATCCTATCTGTACTTTTTATACAATATAAAAAGGGGCGCTGCGCGGTTCTATGTGCGGCAGCGCCCCCCGTTTCCATCCGATGAATTGTTTCTCAGTGAATCGTTGCGACACGCACGGCGACTGAGCTTGCTTCGCTGTATGTCATGCCCGATACCATGACGATCTTATCGCCCTGCTTTACGTAGCCATGCGAGAGTGCACCGCGCGTACAGGACTCAATCATATCCTCTACCCCCGACCAGCTGCGGCCCAGGATGGAATAGACGCCCCAGCGCAGATTGATATGGCGTGCGACCATGGGATTTGGTGCATACGCGACGATCGTTGCCTTTGGGCGGTATTTCGATACGACACGCGTCGTATAGCCGGACTGCGTCGGGGTCAAAATCGCTGCGGCGCTCGTCTCATAGGCAAGTTGTACGGTTGCATGTGATACGGCATCCGTCACAGAGGAACGCTCGCGGATGCTGCGCGCACGGATGATGCGGTCGTATTCAAGAGACTCCTCCATGCGCAGGGCAATCGTGCTCATCGTCTGCACGGCCTCCACAGGATAGTCGCCGCTTGCCGTTTCGCCTGAGAGCATGATCGCATCGGCTCCGTCGAAGATGGCGTTGCCGACATCGGAGACTTCTGCACGCGTTGGGCGTGGATTCGTCGTCATGGATTCGAGCATCTGCGTTGCGACAATGACAGGTTTGCCGACCGCGTTGCACTTGCGGATGATCTCCTTTTGGATGACGGGTACATCTTCTGCCGGCACCTCGACCCCAAGATCCCCGCGTGCGACCATGATGCCGTCCGAGACGGCAAGGATGGCATCAAAATTGTTGACCCCCGCAAGATTTTCGATCTTCGGGATGATCTCCATATGCCCGCCGTGCTTTTCGATGAGGCGGCGGATTTCCTCTACGTCTGCCGGGCGCTGGATAAAGGACGCTGCCACGAAATCCATGTCGTTTTCGATGCCAAAGATGATGTCCTTTTCATCCTGCTCCGAGATGGCGGGCAGGCTCAGCTCAATGCCCGGTGCCGCAACACGCTTGCGCGTTGACATGGGACCGCTGTTCTGGATTGTCGTCACGATGTCCTTGCCGCGGATCTCATTTACGACAAGCCCTACCAGTCCATCCGAAAGGAGCAGTGTATCACCGGGCTTGACCTCCGCATACAGCTGCTTGTGATTGACGCTGACATGTGTCTCATCGCCAGGTGTATCTGCATGTGTCAGCGTGAACTGCTTGCCCTTTTCGAGATGTACCTTGCCCGCCGCGAATTCGCCGAGGCGCATCTCCGGCCCCTTCGTATCGAGGATGAGCGAGACCACCTTGCCGGAGCGCTCTGCCGCCGCACGCACCTTTTGGATACGAACGAGATGTTCTTCATGTGAGCCATGCGAAAAATTGAACCGCGCGCAGTTCATCCCGCTTTCAATGAGCGCATCGACGATCCCCTCCGGATCTGTGGATGGCCCCTGCGTGCAAATGACCTTTGTCTTTTTCAGCATCATAAATTATCCCCCGCTTTTTATCCCAGATGCCATAACTGATAACATTTTACACTCTTTTATTCCTCCTGTAAAGGAATCCTGTACAATCTTAATTTGAGCGGCAGCTGTGCGAAAGAATACACAGATGCAATTTGACAAATATTCTGCCGTTCCATTAATATGAGGGCAGAAAGGATGATTCTATGGATTTGCTAAGCAGCGCCATCGGTTCTATCAATGATTTTCTCTGGACATATATCATAATCGTCGTACTCGTCGGCTGTGGACTTTGGTTTACGCTGATGACCGGCTTTATCCAGCTGCGTGCGCTGCCGGAGATGGTGCACCTCCTTGCAGGGGATCTTGGGCGCCGCCCGAGCGGACGCAAGGCGATCTCCTCGTTTCAGGCGTTCTGTGTGAGTACAGCGTCTCGCGTGGGGGTTGGCAATATTGCGGGTGTCGCCATTGCCATTGTGACGGGCGGGCCCGGTGCTGTCTTTTGGATGTGGGTCATCGCCTTCATCGGCACGGCGACGGGATTTGTCGAGAGCACACTCGCGCAGATATATAAGATCCCGCGCGGGCATGGACTTTTTCATGGCGGCCCTGCATATTACATAAAAAATGCACTCGAGCAGCCCGGCATCGCAAAACTTTTCGCCGTGCTGATCTCCGTGACGTTTGGACTGATCTATGTTTCCGTGCAGGCAAATACCATTGCGCTCTCGATGGAAAAGGCATTCGGTGTTGACACCTATATGATGGGCGGTGTTCTTGCCGTGCTCTCGGGGGCGGTCATCTTTGGCGGCATTCACCGCATCGCAGGGTTTACAACGTTGCTCGTTCCTTTGATGGCAGGGCTTTATCTCTTGATTGCACTTGCTGTCATCATCCTCCATATCGAGGAGGTCCCGAGGATGTTTGCGCTCATCCTGCATGATGCTTTCCAACCGCAGGCGGCTGTCGGCGGTGGTATCGGCACTGTCATTTTGACTGGTGTTCGGCGCGGCCTTTTTTCCAATGAGGCAGGCGAGGGCTCCATTCCAAATGCAGCAGCCACCGCCCATGTGACCCATCCCGTGAAGCAGGGGCTTGTACAGGCATTTGGGGTCTATGTCGATACGTGGTTTGTCTGCTCGGCGACCGCGTTCATCGTCCTGCTTACGGGACAGTATACGATTGGCGGAGAGACGACCGGCATCGCACTTGCGCAGGATTCGCTTGCGAGTGTTTTTGGCAGTGGTGCGTCGAGCCTTCTAGCCATACTCATTTTCCTTTTTGCATTCAGCTCTGTTGTCGGCAACTATTACTATGGCGAGATCAATATTCATTTCTTTGGGCAAAATACACATCTTGCCCTCATCCTCTATCGGATTGCGGTCATCGGTATGGTCTTCTTTGGCTGCATCGCGGCGCTCCCACTCGTGTGGAACCTCGCTGATCTCTTTATGGCAATGATCTGCCTCACCAATCTTTATGCGCTCGCGCGGCTTGCTCCACGGTCCCGTATCGCGCTCAGTGATTATCTCAAACAAAAGAGTGCAGGCAAAAATCCCGTGTTCGATCCGGCAGTTATGCCAAGTGCACAGGGGATTCAGGCATGGGATCCAGACCAGCTGCATGCGCAGAAATATGAACAGAAATCATAGCGTTTCGCATATACGACACACGGGGATAAAATCAACGGGGCTGCTGCATGATATGGATTCATCATGCAGCAGCCCCGTTTTACGCGTCCTGTCCTTATGCGCTGATTGGTTTTTTCAGCAAGGAGAGAATGATGGCACCGACAACAGCACCGATGAGGATGCTTACGAGATACATGAAGGGGTTGCCGATGGTGGGCACGACGAAGATGCCGCCGTGCGGTGCGCGGAGCGTGCAGTCAAAGAGCATGGTAAGTGCACCTGCGAGCGAAGCGCCGACAACCATGGAAGGGATGACGCGGACAGGGTCGGCGGCGGCAAAAGGAATGGCGCCTTCGGTGATGAAAGACAGCCCCATGACATAGTTGGTGATGCCGGCTTTCCGTTGGCTTTCGGTAAAGCGGTTCTTGCAGAAGGTGGTTGCAAGCGCAATGGCAAGAGGCGGCACCATACCGCCTGCCATGACCGCCGCCATGACATGGAATTCTCCTGAGGCGAGCAGCCCCGTGCCGGTGACATATGCCGCCTTGTTGATGGGGCCGCCCATATCAATCGCCATCATGCCGCCAACAATGGCGCCCATAAGAACGCGCGCAGAGGGGTCCATGCCGCCGAGTGTTGCAATCATCCATGTATTGATGGCGGAGACGGGCGGTGCGATGATGAAGAAGGAGATGAATCCCATGATGAGGATGCCGAAGAAGGGGTAAAGCAGGATGGGTTTGATGCCGTCGAGCGAGGCCGGAAGCTGCGCAAACGCCTTTTTTAGGAAGTTGACCGTATAGCCTGCGACAAAGCCAGCAAGCAAGGCGCCGAGGAAGCCAGTACCCGTCATTCCCGCAATGGCACCACCGACGAAGCCCACAGCAAGGCCCGGACGGTCGGCGATGGACATGGCAATAAAGCCGGCAAGAACGGGGAGCATGAAGCCGAAGGAGGCGCCGCCGACATCCTTGAAGAATTTGGCGAGCGGGGTGTTTGAGCCAAAGTTCGCGGGGTCAATCGTGTAGTCGTCAAAGAGGAAGGCAAGCGCGATGAGGATGCCGCCACCGACAACGAAGGGGAGCATGTGCGAGACGCCGTTCATGAGGTGTTTGTAAATCTGACGCGCGAGGCTCTCATCCTCCCCCGTTTCGGCGCTCTCGGCAGCGTCTGCGCCTGCGCTGTGATAGACGGGGGCATTTCCCGACAGCGCGCGGTCGATGAGTTCGTCCGCCTTGTTGATGCCGTCGGCAACCTTTGTGATGACGACGCGGTGCCCATCAAATCGTGCCATTGCAACCTGTTTGTCGGCGGCGACGATGATGCCGTCGGCGGCGGAGATCTCCGCATCCGTGAGGACGTTCTTCACGCCCGCAGAGCCGTTGGTTTCGACCTTGATGGAAATGCCGCGTTTTTTTGCGTGCTGCTCAAGGCTTTCTGCTGCCATAAAGGTGTGGGCGATGCCTGTTGGACATGCCGTGACGGCGAGAAGCTGAATGTGATCGGCGGAGGGGGATGCGGGTTCTTCTGCGGTACTGGGTGCTGCAAAACGGTCATTTTCCTTATCGTCGATGAGCTTGCGGAACTCCGCGACGGATTTCGCCTGAATGAGTGCTTCCTTAAAGTCAGGATCCATAATCATGGTGGCGAGCTTTGAGAGAATCTGGATGTGTTCATCGTTTGCGGCATCAGGCGCTGCAATCATGAAAAAGAGTCTGCTTGGGTTGCCGTCCATCGCGGCAAAATCCATGCCGTCGGGGATGGTCATGGCGGCAAGTCCCGCTGCCGTGACGCCTGCGCTCTTGGCATGGGGTGTTGCGATACCGTCGCCAAGCCCTGTGGTGCCGCTCTCCTCACGTGTGAGCACGTCTTTGACATACTGCTCCTTGTCGCTGAGATTACCGCCCTTTTCCATGTAGTCCGCGAGGAGGCGGATAGCCTCCTCTTTCGAGGCGGGCGGGGCAATGCCAAGCGCGATGCTCTCAGGTTTCAAAAGATCGTTGATCTGCAAAGGGAATCCCTCCTTAACAAATAGTTTCCATGCGTCAGGAAATTGTCTTTAAGAGTGCGAGCGCTTCGCTGCGCGTGGCGAGGTTCTCAGAAAATGCAGAAGCGGAGCCGGTCGCAACGCCCATATAGAAGGCGCGTTCGTAGCTGCCGCCGGACTCCATGTAGCCCGCGAGGAAGCCCGCGACCATGGAGTCCCCCGCACCGACGGAGTTGACGAGCGTGCCCTTTGGTGCAGCACTGCGATAAAAAACGCCCTCTGCGGTGAGGAGAATGGCGCCGTCCCCCGCCATTGAGATAAGGACATTTTGGGCGCCCTCCTCTTGGAGTTTTTTCGCATGGGCGACGATTTCATCGTCGCTTTCGAGGGTGACGCCAAACATTTCGCCCAGTTCGTGATTGTTCGGCTTGATGAGAAAGGGGCGGTACTTCAGCACGCGCCGCAGGAGGTTCTTTGTCGCATCGACGACGATGCGGATGCCGCGCCCCGACAGATGTTCCATGATGCGCTCATACATATCATCGGGCAGTGTATTTGGGATGGAGCCGGCGAGAACGAGCGTATCGTCGTGCGCGAGATGATCTAGTTTCTCGAAAAGGGAGAGCTGTGCCTCTTTTGTGATGATGGGGCCTTGTCCATTGATCTCTGTTTCGCTTTCCGCCTTGATTTTGACGTTGATGCGTGAGAACCCCTCCGCGAGCGGCACGAAGTCACTTGTGACGCCAAAGGATGCGAGCTGATCCCGCAGTGCGGCGCCCGTAAATCCCGCGAGGAATCCAAGAGCCGTGCTCTCGTGTCCGAGATTTTTCAGCACAATGGAAACATTGATGCCCTTGCCGCCCGGCAGGATTTGCTCATAGTCTGCGCGGTTGATTTCACCTGTGGTGAAAGACGCAAGACGCACGATATAATCAATCGACGGATTGAATGTAACCGTGTAGATCATACGATATTCCCCCTCCTTACATAACGATGAAATTGATTCTGCTTTATAGGGCTATGATATATCGGAGCAATACCAAAGTCAAGAAAACCGTCGCATATCCGAGCACTTGTCAGTCATGCAGGTTTCCTCTATAATATAGAGTATAAAGAAAATCAAAAATAGGAGTGAAGTTATGACCGCGGCAATTGTTGCTGAAGATTTACATAAGGACGCGGTGCCGCAGGAGCCGGCGCAGAAAGAACAGCCAAAGGAGAGGGGCGAAAAGGAAAAGAAGGTGCCGCCACCCAAAGGCGCCCTGTTCTATCTGAAGAAATGCTTGATGCTGATTCTCGGGGCGCTCATTACGGCGGCAGGGCTTGAACTTTTCCTCATCCCGAACCACGTCATCGACGGCGGCGTAGTCGGCCTTTCCATCATGTCGCAGACCATTACAGGCATGAGTCTCGGCATCTTCCTTGTCGTTTACAACATTCCATTCGTCTACATGGGGTATAAGCAGATTGGAAAAAGCTTTGCACTCTCGACCATCTTTGCCATCATTATGCTTTCTCTTTGGTCGGGTGTACTGCACAGCGTGCCGCAGGTGACAACAGATCCCTTTCTCGCAGCGATTTTTGGCGGTGTCGTCACGGGGCTGGGTGTCGGCATCGTTATGCGTACGGGAGGCTCCTTCGATGGCACCGAGATTGTCGCCATCATCATGGATGCACGCACGCAGTTCTCCGTCGGTGAGGTTGTCATGTTCATCAACCTCTTTATCCTCTCCTCTGCCGGGCTTCTCTACGGATGGGACAAGGCGATGTACTCTCTCTTTGCGTATTTCGTCATCGCCAAGATGATCGACGTGGTGCTTAAAGGTTTGGATGAGTCCTATGCTGTCATGATTGTGACGAACGAGCACGAGGAGATCACCGAAGCGCTGAACGAGCGTTTGGGGCGCGGCGTGACGCTCCTGCATGGCGCGGGCGGCTATACGGGCGAGGCAAAGGAAATCCTCTACTGTGTCGTGACGCGTCTGGAACTGGATAAACTGAAGGAAATCGTGCTCGATAAGGATGAGCGTGCGTTCGTTACTATCAACGCCGTCCATGACATCGTGGGCGGTAGGTTTAAGAAAAAAGCGATTCACTAATCCCTCTCTGCGGAGAAAGGAGGCGGCTGTCATGAGGACGCTTTTTAGGTTCGAGCTGCTGCGGCGCTGCGGGCTGCTCTTACGGGGGACGTACGGGCTGATTGCCGGGCTTTTCCTGCTGCTCAGTATGACTGCATCCACCACGGTATTTGGCGCGGCGCGTGTGGCGCAGCTGCCGCTTGCAGCGGGGGAGGATGTGTGGGCGCTCGATACGCGGACGGAGCATCATCTTTCCGATATGGTGAGGGCGGCACTGCATATGCCGCTCAATGCGGCAATGGACTGGTTTGTGGATGTGGATGAGCACGATCTCTTTGCCGCCTATGATGCGGCACTTGCACGCCATGCGGGAAAGCGGGGGACATATGACTATCCTAGTGTGCTGCGTGAGACGGCGGATGAGGTCGGCGCAGATATTGCCGTTTTGCCCATCCTCGAATCGTACAGTGAGGAGGTTTACCATGCGTGGTTTTCCTGCGGAGATGACTATATCGTAGGCCGGGCGGCAGTGCGCGTACTTCTCTATGACCGGCAGACAGGGGAGATCGTTGAGCGCCGCAGCGTGCGCAGGTGCACGGATGGGTCCTATCCCTGCGGCAGTGTGCGCACCCTTGCCTATGAGGCGATGCGTGAGGCACTGGAACGCATGGGGCTAAAGCAGCATATGCGGGCGTTGCGCGCGCATATGCTGGAGCAGTAATACAACGACAGGAAAGCGCACATGTTTTCTGTTGACAAAGTAGTACCTTTTCTGTCATTCGTGTATCAAAAGGGGCTTGCATACAGATGGATTGGAGGGAGACGCCGTGGCTGCCTTTTTGTATGTTATATGGGCGCTTATTGTAATCACTGCTTATATGATGGTATTCATTACCGTTCTTATTCCTGTCTATATGTTTTTGAAATGGATTTTCGTTTCACTCTGCAAGCGTTATCAGGTAAGAAAATCTGCTGCATTGCAGCCGCATTATTTTACCCCTCCTGATGGACGTATCCGCCATCTCCCATGATTTCACAGAGCCGCCTGCAAAGCGGCTATTTTTTTATTGGGAGAATTTTTCTTGACAGCATGGCGCACAGCGATTATAATAATCCAGTCTGAAGCATTCCTCGATAGCTCAGTCGGTAGAGCGTCTGACTGTTAATCAGAATGTCACAGGTTCGAGTCCTGTTCGAGGAGCCATTTGCATATTTTGAGGGTGTAACGGAGTTACGCCCTCTTTTTTTCTCATCTTTGTACGCGTATGAGCTAGGACATCAGAGGAGATTGTTGGCAGCACGGGAGTGGGGCTATGATACAGATAGATGCACGCCTGCGGGCGATCGCCGCCTTTGTCCCTGCGGGCGATGTACTTGCAGACATCGGCGGAGATCATGCCTATCTCGCTGCTGCACTCGTTCAGGAGGGGCGCTGTCCGCGTGCCATCGTCGGGGATCTCAGCGCGGGGGCATGCCTTGCGGCACGGCGTACGGCAGCACGATGTCAGTGCATCGACCGGATTGATGTGCGGCAGGGCGATGGTCTTTCTGTCCTCCTGCCGGATGAGGCAGATACCGTTGCCATCGCGGGGATGGGCGGTACACTGATGGCGCAGATTCTAGCAGCTGCACCGCACATTTTGTGCACGGTGGGAACCCTCGTGCTCCAACCGATGAACGCAGCCGATGCTCTGCGCCGCTGGCTCTATGAAAATGATTGGCACATTGCGGATGAGACACTTGTGCGGGCAGGCGGGCGTCTCTATGAAGTCATCTGCGCAAGGCAGGGGCGTGCAGCAGTGCCGGATGAGGCACTTTTACTCATTGGTGCAAAGCTCTTTGCAAAGCATGACCCGCTGCTCCACGCGCATATCATGACGCATATTGCAAGGCTCACGCGTGCGGCAGAGGGGATGGGGCAAAGCGCGGTGGCACGGCAGAGCGCGGCGTATCGTGCAGCGGTGTCGCATCTTGCGGCGCTGCGGACACTGCTCGCATTATCTTGCGCTTTTAAGTGTCCGTACGCATAATATGCTGTTTTCCCCGCATGGCAGGGAGAGGGCATATGTCTAGGGGAACATGAATCAAATTCATTTTATCAGTGCCTGCCTAAAAACGGTATTTTCATACAAAGGAGGAGAGCACCATGCTCAGCTGTCAGGTCATCATGAACGCCTTAGAGCGCATCGCACCGCGCCGCCTTGCCGAGGACTGGGACAACCCGGGGCTGCTCGTCGGGAGTTTTGCGCAAAAAGTGAATCGCATCCTCATCGCGCTCGACGTGGACGATGCTGTTACGCAGGAAGCCATTGAACGCAGGGCAGACATGATAATTGCGCATCATCCCGCAATTTTTCGCGGCATCAAGCAGCTGCGTACGGATCTTCCGCTCGGACGCCGCCTTGCAGCTCTCCTCACAAACGGCATCGCCGTCGCGGCGGCGCATACGAATCTCGATATTGTGCGCGGCGGTGTAAACGACGTGCTCGCGGAAAACATCGGACTTGAAAAACTTTCCTCTTTTGTCATCACAGGGCAGGAGGAAGGGGATGACGAGAGCCTCGGGCTTGTCGGAACCCTTTCTGCGCCGATGAGCATCGAGGACTTTGCCCACACAGTGAAGGAACGCCTCGGTGTCACGCATGTGCGCCTCGTTGCCGCTGCTGCACGCCCTGTGCGCCGTGTTGCCGTCTGCGGAGGTGCCGGCGCAGAGTTTATTGATAACGCCATACGCCTTGGCATGGATGTCTACGTCACGGGCGATGTGAAGTACCACGACGCGCAGCGCGCCGTCGAGCAGGGCATGCACATCATCGACGCCGGGCACTTCGGCACGGAGGCACCCGTTTTGCCCGTTCTTACCGAGCACCTGCGTACAGAGCTTGCATCCGAGCGCGGAGAGATTGAGATTTTTGTCACAAACACGCAGTGCGACGTGTTCGATGTGATTGTATAAAGGAAGAAATCGAAGGAGATAATATGGATCAGAAGCATATCCGCAATTTTTCCATCATCGCCCACATCGACCACGG
>CALIBA010000170.1 GCA_938045435.1 uncultured Selenomonas sp. | reverse complement strand
AGAATATACCACTTCTCGATATTTGCTATGAGGAGGATTCCAGTGCCCTCGTCGATATGAATCTTGTTATGACAGGGGCGGGAGATTTTGTTGAAGTCCAGGGTACAGGCGAGGGGCGATCATTTACACGAGCAGAGATGGACACGCTTCTTACACTTGGGCAGCAAGGCATTAAAGAGTTGATTGACTGTCAGAAAGTTGCACTTGGCAGGACACTGTCATGGCTGCCGGGACGGGAGGGGTAGAGATGAAAACAATACTGATAGCAACCTCGAATGAGGGAAAAGTACGTGAGATGGAGCAGGCTTTTGGTCAGATTTCGGTGCGCCTTGTGCCGCTTTCTCGTTTGCAGGAAATCATGCCGGATCCTTTGCATATCGAGGAACCGGAAGAAGATGGCACAACATTTCTGGAGAATGCCCGGATTAAGGCGCGGTACTATATGGAGCAAACAGGGATTGCTGCTCTGGCGGATGATTCGGGGCTATGCGTGGATGCACTCGGCGGCGCACCCGGAGTATACTCGGCACGTTATGCCGGTGTGCATGGTGATGATGGGGCGAACAATGCCAGGCTCATAGCAGAGCTGCACGCAATCGGAGAGGAGAATGCCTCCGCAGCATATCATTGTGCGCTCGTGCTTGCCTTTGAGAGCGGACGTGAGCTGCATGCGGAGGGAACCTGTGCAGGGTATATTCGACCGGAGGCGCGTGGCACCGGAGGATTTGGATATGATCCATACTTTTATCTGGAGAATGGGAAGTCCATGGCAGAGCTTGCACTTGATGAAAAACATCGTGTCAGTCATCGTGGTGCAGCATTGCAAAGGATGAAGGAATTACTGGAACAGATTTTGTAATGGTTGCATCAAAAAACATCTCATAAATGCGATATTTCAAAGCAAACTCTAGTGGAGCAAGCGTGAAAAGTGTGCGATACGCCCTGTCGGATTTCTTTCGGGGAGGTGAAGCGCGTTTAAGAAGTCCCACGGTATTTGAGCATACAAGCGCATGAACGCTTGTGTAACGAGGTGTTTGCGTGGAGTACGATGATTGTCCGTAACATTTGATAAAGACCCGAGGCGGTTTTTTGCATTCTTGGAAGTTATTCGATATAATGAAAAGATAGAATTGCAGCAGATATACACAGTTGAAAGGACGTATACAATGTACTATTTCAGCACACGCGGCGCATCGGAACGCATTTCCTCCGCTGCAGCGATTTTGCAGGGGCTCGCCGCAGATGGCGGTCTATTTGTGCCAGAGACGATTCCACAGGTATCGTTTTCAGAGATTGAGGAGATGCAAGGGCTTTCTTATGAGGAGCGTGCGACGCGTGTTCTGCGGCTTTATCTTACGGACTATACGCAGGAAGAGCTTTCTGGGTGTGCTTGCCGTGCCTATGGAAAGACGTTTGATGATGTGCGGCGTGCACCGGTGCGGCCCGTTGGTGACATGTATGTCCTTGAGCTTTGGCATGGCCCCACAAGTGCATTTAAGGATATGGCCTTGCAGCTGCTCCCACAGCTCATGTGTGTCGCACGAGAAAAAACGGGGGAGAAGAATACTGTTTTAATCCTTGTTGCGACTTCGGGAGATACGGGAAAAGCTGCACTTGAGGGATTTGCGGGCATAGACGGGATTAAGATCATGGTCTTTTATCCCGATGGGGGCGTCAGTCCTGTTCAGCGTCTCCAGATGGTGACGCAGGAGGGGGAAAATGTCAGCGTCATAGCGGTGCGCGGTAATTTTGATGATGCACAGCGCGGTGTGAAGGAGATCTTCAAAGATACGGCGACAGCAAAAGAGCTGGCGGCATATCATACACGATTCTCATCGGCGAATTCGATCAATTGGGGACGCCTTGTACCACAGATTGTTTACTATTTTAGCGCCTATACGGATCTCCTGTCAGCAGGGAAGATCCATATGGGGGATACCGTGAATTTTACTGTGCCGACAGGGAATTTTGGAAATATCCTTGCAGGATACTATGCGAAACGCATGGGGCTGCCTGTTGGGCGCCTTATCTGTGCATCAAATGCGAATCATGTTTTAACGGATTTTCTTCAAACAGGGATCTATGACCGCAGGCGTGACTTTTATCAAACGAGTTCACCATCCATGGACATTCTAGTTTCAAGCAATCTGGAACGGCTGCTTTATCATCTGACGGAGGATGCAAAACAAGTTACCGCATGGATGAAGGATCTGGCAGCATCTGGCAGATATGACGCGCGCACACTTCTTCCTGCACTGAGGGAACATTTCTGGGCTGCTTTTGCCGATGATGCGGCAACGCAGGAGGAGATTCGTTCTGTTTATGAAAGAACACAGTATACGCTTGATCCGCATACCGCCGTTGCCTATCGCGCGGCGGAGCAGTATCGCCGTATGACGGAGGATATGTGTCCCATGGTTGTACTTTCAACAGCCAGCCCGTATAAGTTTTGTACGAGTGTCCTTCAAGCGCTTGGAGGGGAACAGGCAGCAGATGAATTTGATCAGATGAAAGAACTGCATGCACGCAGCGGCATGGATATTCCTGTGCGCCTTGCAGGATTGCGTACCCAGCCCATACGGCATGAGGGGATCTGTGAGCAGGATGGAATGCGTGCCTCTGTGTTGGCATTTATACAGCAATCCTTATGAGAACGAACGCGTTATTGGTAAAAAAATTGAAAATATAGAAGGATTTTCAGATTATATGAAGAATTTTCTTAAAAGTATAGTCAATGGATAACTGGTGCAGGCTGATATGAGCAGCGGAGAATTTATGCCGCGTATCACTTCCACCGAGGTTTTTGGAGAAAGAGGTAGAGTGTCATGGCGACGATCGATCTTACACAGTATGGCATTACAGGAACGACAGAAATCGTTCACAATCCCAGCTACGATCAGCTCTTTCGTGAGGAGCTCCGGCCGGATCTTGAAGGCTATGAACGCGGACAGGTGACGGAGATGGGCGATGCCGTCAATGTCATGACAGGGATTTATACAGGACGGTCTCCAAAAGATAAGTATATAGTGGATGATGAGACTTCACATGATACAGTTTGGTGGACATCAGACGAGTACAAGAATGACAATCATCGTGCGACGCAGAAGGCATGGAACGCCGTGCGTGAGATTGCCATTCGTGAGCTGTGCAATAAACGGCTCTTTGTCGTCGATGCTTTTTGTGGCGCAAATGTGAACACGCGTATGGCTGTGCGCTTTATCACGGAGGTTCCATGGCAGGCTCATTTCGTCACGAATATGTTTATCCGCCCAACAGAGGAGGAACTGAAGAATTTTAGCCCTGACTTTGTCGTCTATAACGCGGCAAAGGCGCGTGTCATGCACTTTGGCGATTTGGGCCTCAACTCTGAAACTGTGGTGATGTTCAACCTCACGAGCCGCGAACAGATCATCATCAACACATGGTATGGCGGCGAGATGAAAAAGGGTATGTTCTCAATGATGAACTACTATCTCCCACTCAAGGGCATCGCCTCTATGCACTGCTCTGCAAATACGGATAAGCAGGGCGAGAACACAACGCTCTTTTTTGGGCTTTCCGGTACGGGGAAAACAACACTTTCAACCGATGCAGAGCGCCTGCTCATCGGTGATGATGAGCATGGTTGGGATGATGAGGGCGTCTTTAACTATGAGGGTGGCTGTTATGCAAAGGTCATCAACCTTGATCCGGAGGCAGAGCCGGATATTTACCAGGCTATTCGGCGCAATGCACTGCTTGAGAATGTAACGGTAGACCCCGCGGGACGTGTGGATTTTGCGGATAAATCCGTTACCGAAAATACACGTGTTTCATATCCCATCGACCATATCCAAAATATTGTTAAAGGGCATGTACGCTCCAACTCATCGGGGCCGCATGCAAAGAATGTCATCTTTCTCTCCGCAGATGCGTTTGGCGTCCTGCCGCCGGTTTCGATTCTGACGCCCGAGCAGACAAAATACTATTTCCTCTCGGGGTTCACATCCAAACTAGCGGGAACGGAGCGCGGCATCACAGAGCCAACACCAACCTTTTCGGCATGCTTTGGGCAGGCGTTCTTAGAGCTTCATCCGACAAAGTATGCGGAAGAACTCGTTCGCAAGATGGAGGAGCACGGTTCACGTGCCTATCTCGTCAACACAGGATGGAATGGCACCGGAAAGCGCATCTCCATCCAAGATACGCGCGGCATCATCCATGCCATCCAAGATGGCTCAATTGACAGTGCGCCGACGAAGAAGATCCCATATTTTGACCTTGAGGTACCGACGGAGCTGCCGGGGGTTGATCCGAAGATCCTAGACCCACGTGATACCTACGCGAGTCGCGTAGAGTGGGAAGATAAAGCGAAGGATCTGGCTGCACGTTTTATCAATAACTTTAAGAAATATGAGGGGAACGAGGACGGCAAGGCACTTGTGTCTGCGGGTCCGCAGGTCTAAGATTATTACCACAAGGAGGAAGCTGCCGCGTTGTTGCGGCGGCTTCTTTTTTCGCAGCGCGAAGGGGAAGGGAGGGGGCTATGGAGCTGACAGATGCTATCAAACAGGTACGTGGCGTCGGCGTCAAAAAGGAAGCATCGCTTGCCCGTCTCGGCATTATGACAGTCTATGATCTCCTCACCTATTACCCACGTGCCTATGAGGACCAGAGCCGCGTAACGCATATTGCTGACTTGCGGGCGGGGGCGCGTGTGACAGTCATGGGGGTGATCCAAACAGTCACGGACCGCCCGACACGGCGGCGCGGATTTACAGTTCTAACAGCACTCATCGCAGATGATACGGGGTATGCTCAGGCTACGTGGTTCAACCAATCTTTTTTGAAGCGGAAACTGCGTGAGGGAGAGCGTATTCTCCTCACAGGTAAAGCGGATTATGCGTATAACGCTAGGGGGCAGTTTGCGATTACTCAGATCAGTTCTTTTGAACTGCTTGGAAAAAAACGAGCGGAGGATGTGCTTGGTATTTTGCCTGTCTATGCCGCGACTGAGGGGTTGACGCAAAAATATCTGCGGCAGCTCGTGGAACATGTACTTGTGCAGACTGCGGACCGTATTGCCGAAACGATGCCTATGCGCGTCTTGCAGACATATGAACTCATTGGCCGCATGGAGGCGTTTCGCAGCATTCATTTTCCCAAATGTACACAGGATTTGCATGCGGCACGGCGGCGGCTTGCCTTTGAAGAACTCTATTTGATTCAATGTGGGCTGCTTGCCCTCAAAAAGCGCAGTACAGAGGAGCAAGAGGGGATTGCACATGCGAAAAATGGAACGCTCTTATGTAGGGTAGCGCAATCCCTTCCGTTTGCGCTTACTGAAGATCAGCAAAGGGTATGGAAAGAAGTTTCCTTGGATATGGAATCGCCACTGCCGATGCGGCGGCTTGTACAGGGCGATGTTGGCTCTGGAAAGACTGTGATTGCATTGCTTGCCCTCGTCAAGGCAGCAGAAAGCGGCTACCAAGGTGCACTTATGGCGCCCACGGAAATTCTCGCACACCAGCATTATGTATATTTAGAGGAGTCTTTGTCTCCGTTTGGTCTGCGCATAGGATTTCTTTCGGGAAGTCTCACGAAAAACGCACGTGCTGAAGTATATGCGGCAATTGCATCACACGCAGTGGATATTGTAGTTGGTACCCATGCACTGCTTGAGGAACATGTTATTTTTTCCACATTGGGGCTCGTCATCACTGATGAACAGCATCGCTTTGGTGTATCACAGCGTGCAGCCCTTGAAAGAAAGGGAAAAGTCATGCCCGACGTACTCGTGATGACGGCAACGCCAATCCCACGGACGATGACACTCACCGTTTACGGTGATCTCGATGTTTCCCGCATTGAACACCTGCCGCCCGGACGGCAGGCCATCCGCACTTTTTTGCGAGATGAGAGTGCACGTGACAAGATCTATGCTTTTGTGCGCAAAGAGATTGAACACGGACGCCAAGCCTATGTCGTTTGTCCCTTGATTGAGGCGAACGAGGAGCGTGACCTGCCCTCTGCACAGGAGGTTTATGAAGAACTTACACACGGAGGTTTCCATGGGATTCCCTGTGGGCTTTTGCATGGGCGGTTGAAAGCGGCAGAGAAGGAGTCCGTTATGCGCGGCTTCTATGAGAATAAAATCAAGCTTCTTGTCTCCACTACCGTCATTGAAGTCGGTGTCAATGTTCCGAACGCAAGCATCCTTGTTGTCGAGCATGCAGAGCGGTTTGGGCTTGCCCAGCTGCATCAGCTGCGCGGACGCGTGGGGCGCGGAGGCTATGACGCGTATTGTATTCTCATCGCCGGCGGAAAAAATGGCAGGAACGAGCAGCGACTCAAGGTCATTGAGCAGACAAGTGACGGTTTTCGACTTGCCGAGGAAGATCTGCGCCTGCGCGGTCCCGGACAGTTCTTCGGTGCCATGCAGCATGGACTTGGAGATCTCAGGATTGCCGATGTGCTTGCTGATATGGATCTTCTTCTGCTTGCACGCCGCGCCGCCCTGTCTACCATCGAGGATCCGGAGAGCTGGACATTCTTGCTACCGACGCTGATACGGCAGAACCAAGACCGATTAAAACATATTTTGGAGGTTTGAGGAGAGCAAGGAGGTCTGTTTGTATTCCTTGACAGAGCGAGAGCCTCTGCGCTAGAATAACGTGACATTGAATTTCGAGGAGGGAATTTCCTTGACCAAAATTTTGGTAAGCGGTGCCTGTGGACGCATGGGACGTGCCGTACTAAAGGCCGTAGTAGATGATACGGAACTTACACTTGTCGGTGCTGTTGATGTACACGGCGGCGCTGATACAGGGGAACTTGCGGGCCTGGCGAAAAATGGCATCATAGTGGAAACAGATCTTTCTGCAGCGCTTTCTCGTCTGCGTCCTGATGTGATGATTGATTTCACGCGGCCAGATGTTGTATTTCAGAACGTACTGACAGCGCTTTCTCACAAGGTTTCACCTGTGGTCGGAACAACGGGACTTACAGATGCGCAGAAAGAGGAGATTAGGCGCACAGCAGAGGCGAACGATACACCGGCATTCATTGCACCGAATTTTGCAATTGGTGCTGTTCTCATGATGCTGATGAGCCGTATGGCGGCGCAGTATCTTCCGGATGTCGAGATCATTGAGCTGCACCATGACAATAAACTGGATGCGCCATCAGGGACGGCCGTGCAGACGGCTGCGATGATTGCCGAGGTGCGGGCACAGCATGTGCAGGGGCATCCGGATGAGGAGGAAAAGATTGCGGGGGCACGCGGCGCACAGTATGATGGGATGCGCATTCACAGCGTTCGTCTGCCCGGTTATGTCGCTCATCAGGAGGTCATCTTCGGCGGGCTTGGGCAGACGCTCTCCATTCGCCATGATTCACTGAACCGCGAGTCATTCATGCCCGGCGTCGTACTTGCAGCGAAAAAGGTGCGTGGACTTAAGTCGCTGACGATCGGATTGGATAAACTGCTGTAAAAAGAGAGGGGCATTATCATGAAAAAGTATCGCGTTGCCATTCTCGGCGCGACAGGTGCCGTTGGGCAGGAATTTTTGAATCTCATTGAGGAACGAAAATTCCCGTTTTCGGAGTTGCGTCTTCTTGCATCAAGCCGTTCGGCAGGCAAAAAGATTAGTTTCATGGGCAAGGAATACATGGTGCAGGAGACGACGGCGGATTCGTTTGAGGGCATTGATATTGCACTCTTTGCGGGCGGCGCAGCGAGCAAGGACTTTGCACCGTGTGCGGTGCGTGCAGGCGCAGTGGTGATAGACAACTCCAGTGCGTTTCGTATGGATCCTGATGTTCCCCTTGTCGTACCCGAAGTAAACCCTGGTGCCATTCGCCGCCATAAAGGGATCATCGCAAATCCGAACTGTTCGACCATCATCATGGTAATGGCACTGAAACCTCTCTACGATCTAGCTAAGATTCGGCGTATTGTCGTCTCGACATATCAGGCAGTTTCCGGTGCAGGCAAGGAGGGCATGGCAGAGCTGGAGGAACAGATCGTAGCCCTTGCATCAGGAAAGCAGGCTGAGGCGCATATCCTGCCTGTCGGTAAACTGCCGCAGCACTATCCGATCGCATTCAACCTCATTCCGCAGATTGATGTATTCATGGACAATCTCTATACAAAAGAGGAAATGAAAATGATCCATGAAACAAAGAAGATTTTAGAGGATGATGACCTGCGTATTACAGCGACGACAGTGCGCGTTCCCGTTTATCGCAGTCATGCAGAGTCTGTCAACGTTGAGTTTGCTGATGAGGTTTCCCTTGCATCTGCGCAGGCAGCGATTGCAGCATTTCCCGGTGTCGTTCTCCGTGATGACCCAGCGGCGCAAGTATATCCGATGCCGCTCTATACCTCAGGTAAGACCGATGTCGAAGTCGGCCGTCTGCGCAAGGATGAGTCAACGGAGCATGCGCTGAATTTCTGGGTGTGCGGCGATCAGATTCGCAAGGGTGCTGCGCTCAATGCACTTCAGATTGCCGAGCACATGATTGCAGAGCAGCTCATCTGAAATACGTTGTCAAGAGGCTGTTGTACATATGTATTTTTTACAACATGTAGGAGATCAATTTTGTTTGAGACACCGCATGTTGTGGAAAATTCTTTTGTACAGCAGTCTTTTTTTGTATACATAAATATGCCCGCTTACCGTATCTTTCGGGAGTTGATGCATCTTTTAGCTATATTCATTTAGAAAAGAGAATATGCGTTTCCTTGAAAATATAGAGTATTTTTGCTATAACTGTAAAGAAAGTGGTGAATTGTGGCGAATTGTGGTATGCATAGCGCGAGAGGTGGTGCGGTCAGATGTTTATGGGCGAATATACCCACAGCATCGATGCAAAAGGCCGTGTCATTCTGCCTGCTGATTTTCGGCAGGAACTCGGTGTCTCATTCATCATCACAAAG
This sequence comes from uncultured Selenomonas sp., assembly GCA_938045435.1. Classification (GTDB taxonomy): domain Bacteria; phylum Bacillota; class Negativicutes; order Selenomonadales; family Selenomonadaceae; genus Centipeda. The sequence goes on along the minus strand of CALIBA010000170.1, from coordinate 9,476 downwards.
GGGCTTGACAGAAGTCTTTTTCTCTTTCCACAGGCTGCATGGGACGAGTTTGCGGCAAAGCTTCGCACGCTCTCTCTTGTCGATCCGAATGCACGCGCATTCGCGCGCTTCTTTATTGCAGGTGCGCGCACGCTCGAATGTGATAAACAGGGGCGCTTCCTTGTTCCTGCCAATCTGCGCACTTATGCAAATATTGGTCTTAAACAGGATGTCATTCTGACGGGCGCTGACACACGTATTGAGGTCTGGGACAAGGAGAAGTGGCAAAATTATGCCGCAGAAGTAGACCCCAATATCACAGAGATTTCAACGCAGCTGGCAGGATATGGGATTTCCATTTAGGGAACCATTGATAATAATGAAGCTCGTCAGATTGGCGTAGATTTTTCGCTGAAGTGCGGGCAAAAAAGATGCGTTAAGATGGTGCGGCTGCATTTATCCGTGGTTCCTTAGAAAGGAGTGCGATGGATTTTCATCATGTGAGCGTCATGCCCGCTGAGACACTGGAGGCATTGTGCGTTCAGCCGAGTGGGATCTATGTGGACTGCACGCTTGGCGGCGCGGGACATGCCGGGCGCATTGCGTCAAAACTCTCTGCGGCCGGCAGACTGATTGGCATTGATCAGGATGCGGCAGCAATTCATGCGGCGCAGGAGCGGCTTGCAGATGCTTCCTGTCAAATATCGCTTGTTCATGATAACTTTCGGCATTTGAAAGATATTCTTGCGGCACAGCATGTCCCTGCGGCAGATGGTGTACTCTTTGACCTTGGCGTATCCTCGCCTCAGATTGATGTGGCAGAACGCGGTTTTTCCTATATGCAGGATGCACCGCTCGACATGCGCATGGATCAACGGAGGGCGCGTACAGCTCGCACTGTTGTGAATGAATATAGTCCTGCGCGCTTGACAGAGATTTTTTATACCTATGGAGAGGAGCGTTGGGCAAAGCGTATCGCTTCCTTTATTGATGCGAGGCGGCGCACCCATCCCATCGAGACGACGGGGCAGCTCGTTGCTGTGATTGACAGTGCCGTACCCAAAGAGGTACGCATGAGGGGCGGACATCCTGCCAGACGCGTGTTTCAGGCACTTCGCATAGAGGTCAACGAGGAACTTTCCATTTTGGAGGAGGCATTGAAAGCAGCTGTGGGGGTACTCCGCCCCGGAGGGCGTATCGCAGTCATCACGTTCCATTCACTTGAGGATCGCATCGTCAAGTGCACGCTGCGGAACTTTGCTGCCGGGTGTATTTGTCCGCCGCGTACACCTGTTTGTATCTGCGGACATCAACCGGAGGTCAGGCTGATTGGGCGTGCACAAACGGCGCGTGCGAAAGAGTGTGGGGAGAATCCAAGAGCACACAGCGCAAAACTGCGCATTGCAGAGAAATTATAGAGAAGTAAGCCCAAAGGAGGTGTCCATATGCTGGCCCATAGAAAAGAGCCGTATGATACGTATGAATCGTTTGCGGAATCTGCGCCCACACAAATGGTGGAGATCCCGCAGGAACCGCTCATGCGCAGGCGATTGGACACAGATCTTCGCAACTGTCTGCGGGCAATTTTCTTTTCTGTGGCATTTGGTGCGATGATCGTTACACTGCTTGGCGGAATCGGTGCGAAAAATGGCTATACGCTGCTTGCTACACAGCAGACAGCAGAGCAGCTTGAGCAGGAGAATGAACGCCTTAAAATCGAGATTGCACAGATGAAGTCTCCTGCGCGGATTGAGTCAATCGCTGTGCAGGAACTCAATATGCAGGTGCCACAGAATACATATTTTTCCCATGAAGGGCAGTGAGGAGCCGATAGGACGATGCGATTGGAGGAACTTGCCGCCCATATTCCGGGTGCATGGATAACAGGGGACGGCACTGCGGAAATTACGCAGATCGAACGCGATTCGAGAAAAATAGAAGCAGGCGCGATTTTTGTCTGCATTTGTGGTGCTCATGTGGATGCACATAGATTCATACCGGATGCGGCGCGGGCAGGAGCCCGCGCTGTTTTGACAGAGCGGACCGCAGTGGATGTTCCGCCCGGGGTATCGGTGCTGCATGTGACGGATCTGCGGGCAGCACTTGATACCGTTGTTCCGATTTTCTACGGTTATCCTGCACGCGCCCTGCGCATTGTCGGCATCACTGGAACCAATGGAAAAACGACGACGAGTTATCTTCTGCGTGCGATATTGCGGCAAGTAGGCAGGCGTGTTGGCCTTATTGGAACGATCCAGGTGATGATAGAAGACGATGTCTTTCCGACGGAGAATACAACACCGGATGTTATCGTTTTGCAGCAGCTTCTCGCTAGAATGCGTGCACGCGGCATAGATACGGTCATCATGGAGGTATCCTCTCATGCGCTTGCAGAGGGGCGCGTTGCGGGGATTGAGTTTGATACGGCAGTATTTACGAACCTTAGTCAAGATCATCTCGACTACCATAAGACAATGGAGTGTTATGCACATGCCAAGGCACAGCTTTTCGCACTCCTGTCAGAGGCCGGCTGCAAGACCGGTAAGACTGCTGTCATCAATGCCGATGATGCAGCCGGGGAGATCATGCGTGCAAACAGTCGTTGTCCCGTGCTCTCCTACGGTGTGGACGCACCAGCAGAACTCACGGCACAGGACATCCATCTTGCGCAGGACAGAATGCGTCTTTCGCTCGTGCAGAGGCATTTCGGAGCACGTACGCTGACGATTGGTCTCACGGGACTGTTTAATGTCTATAATGTGCTTGCTGCAGTGGGAGCGGCGCTCGCAGAGCATGTCTCAATCGAGGACAGCTTGACGGCACTTGAGGGGTTCAGCGGTGTGCCGGGGCGTTTTGAATTCGTACGTGCCGGGCAAGATTTTTCGGTCATCGTAGACTATGCGCATACGCCGGATGGTATGGAAAATGTTCTGCGTACGGCGCGGGCCGTTACGCCAGGGCGGATCATCGCGGTATTCGGCTGCGGTGGCGATCGTGATCGGACGAAGCGTCCCATCATGGGGCAGATGGCGGCAGAACTGGCAGACATCATTGTGCTGACGTCAGATAATCCCCGCACGGAGGACCCTGCACGTATTCTGGATGAGGTGGAGACGGGCGTTCTTCCGGTACTGGGCAGCAAAACCTATGAGAAACTTGTCGACCGTCGCACAGCGATTTTCTACGCTGTCCATGTAGCGACGGCAGGGGACAGCGTCATCATTCTTGGGAAGGGACACGAGACATACCAGATCCTAAAGGATGGAACGATTCATTTTGACGATCGTGAAATAGCCGCAGAGGCAATAAGGAGTGTGTTGTGATGTGTGGCTTTACTTGGGATGAAATCCTAGCGGTGACGGGCGCTGTCCTGCATGGCGGAGATCTGCACAGCAAACAGCCGCCGACTGGAATTACAACAGATACGCGGCAGATTTCATCAGGCAGCCTCTTTATTGCACTGCGTGGGGCGCATTTTGACGGCGCGGACTTTGCTGCTGAGGCACTGAAAAAAGGTGCATCGGCGGTGATGCTCAGTGAATCGGCTGCACCATCTGTGGAAGCCGCGCTGAAAGAGCCCTGTGGGCTTGTTTTTATGGTGAAAGATACGTTGTGCGCCTACCAGGATTTGTCACATGTGTGGCGCATGAAATTCGATATTCCACTCATTGCGGTTACAGGTTCAAATGGGAAAACAACGACAAAGGAGCTTGTGGCAGCGGTTCTATCAGAACGCGGTGCGGTTTGCCGGACGGCAGCAAACTATAACAATGAGATAGGCCTTCCGATGACGTTGCTCAAGATAACGGAGAAAGATACAGCCGCAGTCGTTGAGATGGGCATGCGCGGTTTGGGACAGATCGCTGCACTCGCGCAGATTGCTGCGCCGACGATTGGGATTGTAACGAATGTAGGAGAGGTGCATATGGAGCTGCTTGGCTCCATCGAGCATATTGCAAAGGCAAAAGCAGAGCTTGTAGAGGCGATCCCAACAGGCGGAACCGTGATTCTCAATGCAGATGACGCACGTGTCGCGGCGATGTGTACCAAGGTAGCAGAGCATGTGCGCATCTTGACTTATGGGATCTCATCCACTGCCGATGTGCGTGCGCAGGCACTTCGTATGGATGAAAATATGACGCGCTTTATGGTAACGCGCGATAAAGAGCGGCATGACTATGCCATTCCGCTGTGCGGCAGACATAATGTCTATAATGCACTTGCGGCACTTGCGGCGGGGTTTGCACTTGGATATAGCCCGCAGGAGATGCAGAGGGGCCTGAGCCATTTGGTACCGCCGAAGATGCGCTATGAAGTGCATAAAGTCGGCCCATGGACATTTATCAATGATGCGTACAATGCAAGCCCTGCCTCGATGCGCGCTGCTCTTGAAACAACAGCGGAACTTTATCCGGGGCGGCGGATCGCTGTTTTGGGTGATATGCTGGAACTTGGCGCGGCGGCAGATGAGATGCATGAGGAGATTGGCCGTATTGCAGTGCAGCAGGGATTTGCTGCAATCGTCACCTATGGCGCAAACGCGCAGCGCATCCATACAGCAGCCCAAGAGGCCGGCTGTGTACTGTGTCATCATGTACAGACCCATGAGGAAGCAGCCAGACATCTGCGTGCGCTTCTTTCGGATGGTGATGCTGTTCTTTTCAAGGGATCGCGCAGCATGCAGATGGAAAAGATTATCGCGCTTGCTGCGGAGGAGGGGACAGAGGCTTAATGGACGTTATTTTGGAGCCGCTGCCGATCGGACTGCGTATTTTGCTGACAGTATTCACGGCGCTAGGCATTGTACTCTTTAGCGGAGTATTCTTTCTCCCTTTTCTTCATCGGTTGAAATATGGGCAAAGTATTCGGGAGGAAGGCCCTAAGAGCCATCAGCAAAAGAGTGGGACACCGACGATGGGAGGAGTGATGATTGTACTTGCAGTGACGGTTGCAACACTCCTTTTCGCACCGATTACAGCGACGACGCTCCTTGCCCTCTTTATCTTTCTTGGTCATTTCGCGCTTGGTTTTGCCGATGACTATATCAAAGTCGTTAAGAAACGCAATCTCGGACTGCGTGCCTATCAGAAGCTTCTCGGACAATGTACCATTGCACTTGTCACAATCATCATCGGACAGCAGATACTCGGGCACGACACGAAGGTCTGGCTTCCCTTTGTGGGAAGGACATTCGATCTAGGAATACTTTACTATCTGCTGATTGTTTTTGTACTTGTCGGTACATCCAATGCAGTCAATTTGACGGATGGGCTTGATGGTCTTGCTGCAGGAACGGTTGCAGCAGCGGCCGTATTCTATACGGTGTTGCTTTTTGGAACAGATAACGGTTTGATGGTGTTTTCTGTTGCAATTCTGGGTGCATGTGTCGGTTTTTTGTGGTATAATCATCATCCGGCGCGCATCTTTATGGGAGACACAGGTTCTCTTGCGCTTGGCGGTGCACTTGCCGCCATTTCCGTGCTCTCTCGGACGGAGCTCCTCCTGCCGGTTGTGGGATTCGTTTTCTTCTGCGAAGCGCTGTCTGTCATCTTGCAGGTGATTTCGTTTCAGACAACGGGAAGGCGCATATTCCGCATGAGTCCCATCCACCATCATTTTGAACTGGGCGGTTGGTGTGAGACACGTGTCGTTTATACCTTTTGGGCGGTCGGTGCGGCAGCTGCATTTGCGGCGTGGTGCATCGCAGCTATATCCTACATGTAAGGGGGATACCGTTGTCCGATCAGAGAAAAAAGGTGCTTGTCATTGGCGGGGGCGTCAGCGGCTTTGCTGTCGCGCGGTATATGGCGAATGCAGGTATGCACGTTGTTCTTTCAGATGCAAAGGCAGAGGAGCAGCTCGAAAAAGATGCGCAGATACGGGATCATATAAAGGAGCTTAGGGCGCAGGGGATCTCCTGCGTTTTTGGTGCACAAGGGGAGGAACTCTTAGATGGGGTCTCACTGCTCGTACTTTCTCCCGCTGTACCAGAGCGTATTCCACTTGTTTGTGCCGCGCGGGAGCGCTCCATCCGTGTGACAACAGAAGTCGAGATTGCGGGGGAAATTGCTCGTGCGCCTCTATGTGCTGTTACAGGGACGAATGGAAAGACGACGACGACAACCCTGCTCGGTGAACTTTTGCGCACGCATTATCCTCTTGTCGGTGTCGGCGGCAACATTGGTGTGCCGCTGATTGATGTCGTACAGGAAGTTCCTGAGAGCGGTATCATCGCAGCAGAGATTTCGAGCTATCAGATGGAAGCAACGCAGCATTTTCATGTCCATATTGCTGCTGAACTCAATGTGACCCCGGATCATATCGTACGCCACGGCTCGATGGAGATCTATCAGGCCATGAAGGAAAAACTATTTGCCGCACAAACGGCGGGAGATTTCCTCGTCCTCAACTACGATGATGTGCGGACGCGTTCCATGGCAGAGCGTGCCAAGGGGCGCATATGCTTCTTTAGCCGACAGGCCCAGCTGGAATCCGGAGCCTTTGTGCGGGAGGGGTTCCTTGTAATGCGTTGGGATGGCAAAGAGTATGAATTTGTACATGTATCTGAACTTGGCATTCGTGGCGGACATAACGTTGAAAATGCGCTGGCGGCCTTGGCAATGGCATTCCTTGCGGAGGTTCCGCCGGAGAAGATGCTTCCTGTTCTGCGTGGTTTTAAGGGCGTGGAGCATCGCATTGAATTTGTACGCAATCTGAAGGGCGTCCCCTATTATAACGATTCGAAGGCGACGAATACAGATTCTGCGATCAAAGCGCTCGAGGCATTTGATGGACATATTGTGCTGATTGCAGGCGGTGATGACAAGCTGACCGATTTGACAGAGTTTATGGCACTTGTTCGCGCATGTGTCGATACGCTCATTCTAGTCGGTGCTGCAGCAGAACGCTTTGCTGCTGCGGCAGCAGATGCCGGAATGGAGGCTGCGCAGATTCACCATGCAGGATATGACATGGAGGCGGCCGTTCGTGCAGCATATCGGCTTGCTGCTCCACCGCAAACGGTTCTCCTTTCACCGGCATGTGCGAGCTTTGATATGTACAGCGGCTATGAGGAGCGTGGGCGTGACTTTAAGAGGATTGTGAACGGACTATGAATATTATCGTATCCGGCGGCGGTACAGGTGGACACATCTACCCCGCACTCACGATCATTCGAGCGATTGAGCGGCGTACCTCATCGGCGAAAATTCTCTACGTGGGTACGCCACATGGGCTGGAGGCAGATATTGTCCCACGTGAGGGCATTGACTTTGCAGCGATGGAGCTTTCCGGATTCGAGCGGCGGCTGACGCTTTCTAATATTCTTCGTGCAGGGCGGGCACTGTATGCCGTATGGCAGGCGCGTAGCATCGTGCGGTCTTTTCGCCCCCATGTCGCCATTGGAACAGGCGGCTATGTTGCAGGGCCGATTCTTCTTGCAGCAAGTCTTGCAGGCGTGCCGACTCTGGTGCAGGAGCAGAACGTTTTTGCGGGTGTGACGAACCGGATTCTTGCTAGATTTGCAACGGCAATCGCCGTTGGTATGGAGGATGCGACGGGGGTGTTCCCGAAGCAAAAAACCTTTGTCACGGGGAATCCCATTCGCGCTGAGGTGTGTACAGCGACCAGGGAGGAGGGGGCACGGGTCTTTGGGCTTTCGTCCGGGAAAAAGACGGTGCTCGTTTCGGGCGGCAGCCGCGGTGCGCGCTCTATCAATCGTGCTATGATTGATGTACTCGCGCATGCGGCAGGGCAGACAGATGTGCAGTACCTGCATGTGACAGGGGCAGATGAGCATGCAGATACGCTGGCGCGTCTCCATGCGCGTGGTGTGCGTCTTGAGGATAGTCCGCACATCCGCGTGCTGCCGTATCTTTACAATATGCCGCAGGCGATGGCAATGGCAGATCTGGCCGTGTTTCGTGCGGGGGCGACAGGGCTTGCCGAACTTGCTGCACGTGGCGTGCCCGCGATTCTCATTCCATATCCCTACGCAGCGGAGAATCACCAGGAAAAGAATGCACGTGCACTTGAGGCCGCCGGAGCGGCAAAGGTCATACGCAATAGTGACATCAGTGCGGAGGTACTTGAAGGTGCACTGCATGCACTGCTCGCGGATGATGCCCGCCGCTTGGCGATGGCGGCGGCGATGAAACGTCTCGGAAAACCAGAGGCGGCTGATGAGATTGCAGCGCTTGCACTGCGTATTTGCGAAGGAGATGGGTGAGCGAATTGCTAAAGGATTTGCAGGGCATTCATAAAATTCATTTTGTTGGCATTGGCGGAGCGGGGATGAGTCCGCTCGCTAAGGTTCTCCTCCTCCTTGGTTATGAGGTTTCAGGGTCTGATCAAGAAACCTCTCCCATCATCGAGGAACTCATTCGCCTCGGTGCACACATCAGGACAGATGGACAACATGCAGAGAGTGTACGCGGTGCAGATGCGATTGTTGTTTCGACGGCGATTCCCTATGATAATCCGGAGGTCATTGCGGCATGGGACCTGCGTATTCCAAAGCTCCATCGTTCAGATGTCAACGCCGCACTTGTCAACGCTTATGACGGTATTGCGGTTGCTGGATCCCATGGAAAGACGACGACTACTTCGATGATTGGCGTGACTCTGGATGCTGCCGGCATATCGCCGACCATTATTGTCGGCGGTGAGGTGCCGGATCTTGGGACCAATGCAAAACTCGGGACAGGGCGCTATCTCGTTTCTGAGGCGGATGAAAGCGACGGTTCTTTCCTTAAACTGCGCCCCCATATTGCTGTTGTGACCAATGTCGAAGACGATCATATGGATCACTACGGGACGATGGAGAAGATCGTTGAGGCTTTTCAGACATTCATTGGACAGGTAGATGACGATGGGACGGCGGTGCTGTGCTTTGAAAGCGATATTCTGCGCCGTATTGCCGCTCAGACGGCGCGCAGAGTTGTTTCCTATGCTATTGATGAACCTGCAGATTATCAGGCACGCGATATTGAAACAAGCGGCTCTTTGATTTCCTTTACTGCTGTGGAGCGTGGTGAGGAGATGGGGCGCATTGCGCTTCATATTCCCGGGCGTCATAATGTTCTCAATGCACTTGCCTGTATTGCGGTTGCACGTTTGGCCGGAATTGACTTCACACGCATCTGTGATGCGCTGGCGCATTTTCATGGTGCCAAGAGACGCTTTCAGACAAAGGGGAAGGTCGGTGGTGTCTGGGTGGTAGATGACTATGCACACCATCCGACAGAGATTGCGGTAACGCTTGCAGCAGCACGACAGACGAATCCAAAGCGCCTCATCTGCGTCTTTCAGCCGCATCGCTACTCTCGTACGCAGCTTTTACGTGCGGAGTTTGGCCGCGCCTTTGAGGCAGCGGATCTCCTCCTCGTCCACCTCTATAGGGAGTGGTTCGGTAGGGGTGACTAAGCCCTCGGGGTCGGAGAAGTGTAGGCGGAGGAAGTATAGGATGAGGTTGCGGGCGTGATAGGCTTGATGGCGGG